>NZ_JBEYVV010000001.1:575617-749413 GCF_040644155.1 Streptomyces sp. NPDC047022
TGTCGCGCAGTTCCCCGCGCCCCTGTCGGGTCATGCCGGTTCATCGTCGGCTGCCGGTGCGTTGTGGGTTTTGCGCAGTTCCCCGCGCCCCCTGTCGGGTGCGTTGTCGGCTGCCGGTGCGCCGTGGCTTGTCGCGCGGCCCCCGTGCTCCTGTCTGGCGTTCGGGTTACGCGGATGCGGCCTCGTACAGGCTCCACGCGCCGAGGCCCAGCATCAGCAGTGCCGCGATCTGCGTGATCAGCCGTAGCGGCACCTTCTTCATCAGCGCCTTGCCGCCGACGATGCCCAGGCCCGCCACCGCCCACAGGGCGAGGACCGCGCCGAGGCCCACCGACAGGGGGGCGTTGTAGCGGGCGGCGAGGTTCGCGGTCATGATCTGCGTGAGATCGCCGAACTCGGCGACCAGGATGAGCATGAACCCCGTCGTCGCCACCTTCCAGAAGCTCTGGTCCGCGGGCCGGCGGATGTCCTCGTCGTCATCGCCCTTCTTCAGGAGCAGCACGGCGGCGCCGCCGAGGAAGAGCACCCCGGTGATCCCGTGCACGATCGGCTGCGGCAGCAGGTTCAGGACGCTTCCCGCCGCGACGGCGAGCACGACGTGCAGCAGGAAGGCGGCGGCGACACCGGCGAAGACGTACGAGGCGCGGTAGCGGGTGCCGAGGACGAGTCCGGCCAGGGCCGTCTTGTCCGGCAGCTCGGCCAGGAAGACGACGCCGAAGACAAGCGCCAGGACGGTGATGCTGATCAAGGTTCCTCAATCGGTCGGGACTGCCCCACCGAGAGTGCTGTGACTGCTGCGACACCTCGGCACGGCAGCACACGGATCACCCATGCCGTCATTCCAGGCAAAGGCGTGCACTGCATGCCGAAGGTCTCGCTGGCTGATCCCTGACCCTGAGGAAGGATCCGCCTCCGGGCGCCGGCTCAGGCGGGCTGAGCAGTATGTCGACGGTCCGGCGAAGAGCTACTCCCCTTCTGCGCCGTCCATGGTACGCGCACGCCGGGCCGCTCCCCGGCGCCGGTGGGCCATGTCACACCCCTTGTCGCGTCATGTACGCGTCATTAAAGTCACACCTGGTGCACATGCGCCGGCAACCACCCCCCACGAGCATGTGCTGGCCCGCACCTCAACGCTCCTACCCCACAAGGGAGTTCGCATGTCCAAGGTCTACGCGCGTGGACGTCCCGGCACACTCGAGGCCCTTACGGGCCCCGTCGCCCCCGCCGGGCCCCTCGACAGCCCGGCCACCTCCACCCCCCTCCCGGCACCGGCCGGCGGCGCCACGGCGCGCACCCACCTCGCCCGACCCGCCTGAGTCGCATTGCGGGCCGTCGGCGGCACGCCGCCCGCGGGCGCGCGAGTCCACCGGTTCGACGACCGGCACCTCGACACAGCAGAAGCAACTCCTCCCCGCACCGCTCCCCCTCATGTCATGGTCATGACCCCACAGGAGAACCCCATGCACTCCACCGCCCGAATATCCACTGCCGCCGCTGCCGCACTCTCCCTGGCAGTCAGCGGCCTCATCCTCGGCGTCAGCGCCGGCACCGCGCAGGCCAGCACCTGCTCCCAGGCCTACCTGCCGCTGCCTGACTCGCATTGCACCCCCGGCGCCTACAACCCGGACGTGACGCAGTCGACCATCGGCTCGACGATCTGTGTCTCCGGGTGGACGAGCACTGTCCGCCCCTCCACCAGCTACACCAACGCCCTCAAGGCCAAGGGCATCACCGATTACGGCTACTCGGACACCAACATGTCCGACTACGAAGAGGACCACCTCGTGCCTCTGGAACTCGGGGGCGCCCCGAAGGATCCGGGAAACCTGTGGCCTGAGCCGCACTACGGCAGCCCGACCGCCTCCACCAAGGACGGCGTCGAGAACAAGCTCAAGAACGCCGTGTGCGATGGCCGGATCACCCTCTCGGCCGCACGCTCCGCCATCAGGACCAACTGGACCACCGCACTGCACGTCACCGGCATCGGCTGAAACAAGGCGCCGTCGGGTGTCACCCGATGCCCGGTGACACCCGACGGCGACATGGCCCGGACGAGACATCGCGTCGGCGCCGCCGCCTCATCAGCCCCCGGTGCACCTGCTGTCACACCCGCCGCGTACGCTGTACGGCTGTCGAAGGCCGCTCCTGCCGCTCCCCCGCGACATCGCGGCACGCAGTTGCCTCAAGGGGCGTCGTACGGGGAGTTCGGTTCGTGTTGGAGAGTGTGGGGTCGCTGGCCAGTGGCCCCTGGATCTACCCCGTGGTGGCCCTGTCGGTCCTGCTGGACGTGTTCCTGCCCCTGCTGCCGAGCGGGGTGCTGGTGATCACCGCCGCGACCGCGGCGGCGGCCGGCTCGACCGCGGCGCACGCGCCGGACATCCTCGGGCTCATCCTGTGCGCGGCGACCGCCTCGGTCCTCGGCGACCTTGTCGCCTACCGCCTCGCCTGGCACGGCGGCCCCCGGCTGGACCGCGCCATCGCCCGCTCACGGCGGCTGACCAGCGCGCAGGAACGTCTCGGTGCGGCACTCGCCCGCGGCGGCGGAGCCCTCGTGGTCCTCGCCCGGTTCGCGCCGGCGGGCCGCTCGGTCGTCTCATTCTGCGCGGGCGCCGCCCACCGCCGTGCCCGTGACTTCGTGCCCTGGTCGGCGCTGGCCGGCGTCGCGTGGGCCGCGTACAGCGTGGCCCTCGGCTACTTCGGCGGCCAGTGGCTGGGCGCGAACTGGCTGGCGACGGGCGTCTCCGTGGCGGCCCTGTTCGCGGCCGGGGCCGGCGCCGCCTGCCTCATGCGCCGCCCGGCGTCGCAGAAGCAGCGCCGCTGACACGGCCCCGTACCTCCAGACCGGCGAGCAACTGAGCGGTGGCCTGCGCGATCACGTCCACGGCGCGGTCGAAGACCTCGCGGTTGTGGGCGGCCGGGGCGCGGAAGCCGGACACCTTGCGCACGTACTGAAGCGCTGCGGCGCGGATCTCCTCCTCCGTGGCCTCCTCGGGCAGAACTGGCGGGCGAAGCGTCTTGATGCTGCGGCACATGCGTCCAGTCTCCCCCACCGGCCCGGGGGTACGGCATGTTCCGGGGGGAACGGCCGCGATCACCACCCGGACAACCACCGGCTCGCCCTGTCCGGCGAGGACCTGCCGACGGTGTACGTCAGCGGCGACAACGCCTCCCTCGACGCGGTCCGCACGATCGCCGACCGCCCCGGTCCGTTCGACGTGTACGCCTGCCGTGTGTACGCCTGCCGCGAATGGGCTCAACTCCAAGCATTTGCTTGGGATTTGGCAAGTCTCCCCGAGGATTGACTGAAATCTGGAGCCTTGTGATCATCTCCGAGGGCCCCGGACGGGGTACCGGGCAGACGAAGAAGAGTCGGAACGGGGGCAGGGACGGACCATGGAGAACGACGATCTCACGGTGGCGATTCTGGGGCCCGGCGGCGTCGGCGGGCTGCTGGCCGCGCGGCTGGCCGTGGCCGGGCACAGGGTGATCTGCCTGGCGGGCGACGAGACCGTACGGACGCTGCGCGGGAACGGCATCCGCGTCCGCAGCGAGCGGTACGGCGAGTTCACCGCGCGGGTGGAGGCGGAGACGGAGCTGCGCGAGCGGGCGGACGTGGTGATCGTCGCCGTCAAGCACACCGCGCTGGACGCCGCGCTGGAGCGGGTGCCGGCGGCGGCTCTGGCCGAGGGCACCCTGGTCGTACCGCTGCTGAACGGCGTGGAGCACCCGGCGGCACTGCGCGCACGCTACGGCGAGGGGCGTGTCGCGCCCGCCGTCATCCGGGTCGAGTCGACCCGTGTGGCGCCCGGGGTGATCGAGCACGACAGCCCGTTCGTGGAGATCGATCTGACCGGGGAGACGGTGGAGAGCGGCCCTCTGGACCGGTTCGCCGCGGCCCTGGAGTGGGCCGGGGTGAAGGCCCGCGTCCTGGACGGGGAGGCGGCCACCCTGTGGGCGAAGATGGCGTTCCTCGCGCCGTTCGCCCTCCTGACGACGCGGTACGGGGTGCCGCTCGGCGAGGTCCGGACCCGGCACCGCGAGGAGCTGGTGTCCCTGGTGGAGGAGACGGCGGCGGTGGGCCGGGCGAGCGGCGCGGCCACGGACGCGGAGGCGGCGATGGCCCGCTACGACGCCTTCCCGGCGGCGGCGAAGTCATCGATGCAGCGTGACGCGGAGGCCGGGCGCCCGCTCGAACTGGACGCCATCGGCGGCGCGTTGCTGCGCGCGGCCGAGCGGCACGGGGTGGAGGCGCCGGTGGCGGCAAGGCTCGTGAGGGAGTTGGGCCGTACGTCGTGAACCACCCGGGGCTCCCGGCTTTCCCGGGAGCCCCGGAAGGGGCGCCGCCGGGCCGCGTCAGTGTCTTCCCGAGCGGCGTCGACAAGGGCGCACACGGCCTGACCACCTGCCGCCGGGGTCGGACAAGCGGCGGACACGGTCAGGGCTCCGTTCGTCGGCCCGTCGAACGGTCCTTTCAGGAACCGGTGTTGTGCCGGATGACCGTCTCGGCGAAGGAGCGGGCCGAGGGGGACAGGTTCTCCCAGCGACGTACCGCCCAGCCCACGGTGAGCGGCGGCAGCGCGGGCACGGGGATGAACCGCAGTCCGGGCCGGGGGTGCGCCCGCCAGCCGGGCAGATCGGGCACGATGGCGTGTCCGACGCCGAGTTCGGCGAGCAGGATGGCGGTGTCCCAGTCGGCGACGCTGGTGTCGGAGGAGACGGCGGGTATCCCCAGCTCCGTGTAGGCGGTCTCCAGCCGGGTGCGGGAGGTGGAACCCTCGGGCAGTCCGATCAGCCGCAGACCGGCCAGATCGGCGGCCTCGGCCCGCTCCCGCCCGGCGAGTTCGTCGTCGGCGGACACGGCGAGCACCCAGGGCAGGTGCACGACGGGCCGCTGTTCGACACCGCGAGCGGGCGCGCCGAGTGTCACCCAGGCGAGGTCGAGGCCGGGTTCCTGGAGGGCGGCGAAGCAGCTGCGGCTGGAGCTCTCCGTACGGAACTCCAGACTGACCCGCGGATGCCGGCGCCTGAACTCGGCCACCGCCGGGGCCATGAAGTGCCGCACGGTGACACTTCCGGTGGCGATGCGCACCACGCCGCCATCGCCGCGGGCGATCTCAGCGAGTGTGCGCAGCGCCAGGTCGAGCCCGGACATCCCTTCCTCGGCGGCTCGTTGGAGCACGCGCCCGGCCCGGGTCGGTACCACTCCGCGTGACTGTCGCTCCACCAGGCCGACGCCCACCTCGCGTTCCAGCCGCCGCACGTGCTGGCTGACGGCCGACTGGGTGCAGCCCAGTTCCCGGGCCGCGGCGCTCAGGCTCCCGGCGTGGCAGACGGCGACGAATACGCGTAGATCATCGAGGGTCACGGGGGTCAAAGGTAGCCGCCGGACGGGGTATGCCCGCCCGGCGGTGGTGGTCCATCAGGGCTTACGGCCCCTCGGAGACGGTGCCGCTCAGATCTGGTGGGTCTTGGCCAGCAGTTCCAGGACCTCGGCGGTCGTACCCGTCTCGCCGAGGCGCGGGAAGATGCGCTCGACGCTGGCGCGGTGCGCCTCGGGGTCGCGGTCGCCCATCGCGTCGGTGGCGAGCGTGACGTTGTACCCGTGCTCGTAGGCGGCCCGCGCGGTGGACTCGACGCCGATGCTGGTGGCGATGCCGGTCAGGACGATCTGGGTGACGCCCCGTCGGCGCAGCTGGACGTCCAGGTCCGTGCCGTGGAAGGCGCCCCAGTTGCGCTTGGTGACCTGGATGTCGCCGGGGTGGCCGGACAGTTCGTCGACGATGACGTCCCAGCCCTCGGGGAAGGCGCCGCCCGGGCGCTGCTGCTCGGTGCGGCCGGGGACCGCGTCGGATCCGTCGGCCGCGAAGGAGACACGGACCAGGACGACCGGGAGGTTCCGGTTCCGGAAGGCGTCGGCGAGCTCCGCGCTGCGGGCGACCACTTCAGGACCGCTGTGGGGCTGGGTCGGCATCGCGGCGATGCCGCTCTGCAGGTCGATCACGACGAGGGCGGTGCGGGCGTCGAGGGCGGTGAGAGCCACGGGTCAGGCCTTTCGGGTGTGGGTGCGGGGTGGACGCGGGTTACCGGCTACCGGCTACCGGCTACCGGCTACCGGCTACCGGCTACGGGTGGGGATGGCACGACGGCGTCGGGCGTCACGGCTGGGTGAGCCGTTCCATGAGAGCGAGCGCCGCCAGGACCGTCTGGCGCTCCTCCTCCGTGTAACGGTCCTGGAGGGCGCGGGCCAGCCACTCCCGGCGGGCCTGCTGGTCGCCCTCGACCCGTTCGCGCCCGGCGTCGGTGAGGGCGACCAGCTGGCGGCGGCCGTCGGAGGGGTCGGGGGTGCGCATGATCAGGCCCTGCTGCTCCAGGACGGCGAGGGTGGCGGCCATCGACTGCGGGCGCACCCCCTCGGCGGACGCCAGGGCACTGGCGGTGGCCGCGCCGCCCTTGCTGATCAGGGTGAGCGCGGACACCTGGGAGGGCGTGAGCCCCTCGCTCCCGGCGACCTCCCTGAGACGGCGCCGCAGCCGGCTGAACACCACACGCACATCGCGGGCGGCTCGTGCGGCGGACTCGGAGACATCGTCAGGGTTCTGCTCCATGCCCTTCTGTTCCATGAACCCCACGCTAATTTCATCAGGTGAACCTGTCCAGTTTCACCTGAGCAGCTTGACCTGAACTTGCCCTGCGGAGAAGCGGAGAAAGGCCCCGGTCAGGGCCTGAGGTGCCTGAGAGTGAACTCGGGCAGGGCGTACGGGCCGGCCTGCGGCGCTGCCGGGTCGACCTGGGCTTCGGCTCCTGGGATGCCGTCGGCGTGGAGTTCGGCGTCGTCGACGGGCACGTAGTCCAGTACGGCCGGATCGGGGAGTTCCCAGAAGCGGCGCGTGTTGTTCGAAACCGCGTACACGGCGGCGAAGCCCGGGGACGGCGGAGCGGTCAGCGCGGCGCGGGCATAGCCGACGGCGTCGCGCGGGCTCAGCCAGGTCGCGAGATGCCTGGGCTCGGTCGGCGCCTGCTCGAAGCTGCCGATGCGCAGGCACAGCACGGACAGGCCGAACTTGTCCGCGTACAGCTGCCCCAGGGCTTCCACTGCCGCCTTGCTCACCCCGTAGAGACCGTCGGGGCGCACCGGCTCATGGGGAGCAGTGCGATGCCCGGCGGGATAGAAACCGGTCACACGGTTGCTGCCGGCCAGCACCACCCGCGCCATCCCTGCCCGGCGTGCCGCCTCCAGGACGTGGTGGGTGCCGAGCACGTTGGCTTCGAGCAGGTCGGGCAGCGGCGCCTCGTCCGGCACACCGCCGAGGTGGAGCACGCGATCGGCTCCCGCGAGGGCCGACTCCACGGCGGTCGCGTCCCGCAGGTCGACCGTCCGCACGTCCTCGTTCTCGGCCTCCGGCCGCAGGGGGACACGATCGAGCAGGATCAGCCGCTCCACCTCGCCTCGCAGCGCCTCCCGCACCACCGATCCGATGTTCCCCGCAGCTCCCGTGATCGCCGGCGTTCCGAGCCCCATGGCACTCCCCCTCATGCAGGTCTACGTACAGGTCTCCGTCAGGACCTCCGTCAGGACCCCTGTCGGGATCTCCGTCCAGCTCTGCGACTGCGACGGCCCTCGTACCCTCACACCCCTACGGCCACCGAGCCACCCCATTCCCTGCTCATCCGTTCGAGCGAACCGGCAGAAGCGACTCGCATCCGAAAATCGAACAGGCGTAGCATTGCGGTGTGGCTGCGACCCATGACTTCCCGAGTGACCTCCTCGCCGGTCAGGAGGAGCTGCATCAGGTCCGGGCGGAGCTCCTGGCCCTGTTGAAGCGCCTTCCCTGGTCGGTCGAGCCGCTGGACGGATTCAGCGATGACGCCGGCTGGCGCAAGGTGGAGCGCCCCGCGTCCCCCGGCTGGACCGAGGACGAACAGGCCGAGGTGGAAGAGCTCCGGCAGCGCGAGCGGGAGCTGGCGGTCTTCGTCTCCTGCCACCGCTTCTGGGCGGAGGTGACGGCCGAGCACACGGTCGACGCCAGGATGCACCTCAAGCGCGCGCACGGGGAACCGCCGCGGGAGGCATGAAAGGGAGGGAACGACGGGGGCAGATCAGGCGGCAGTGGTGATGGAGCCCACTTCGGCGACTCCCCCGTTCAATTTGACGCCGATGTGGCCGCTTTCACCACTGCCGACCGCCCCCGTACTTACCATCGAGCACAGACGGGACCGGCCCCGCAGTGCGGTGAACAGTCCCTCTGGCGCGATGAGTTGACCATAGTCGGCAACACACCATGCCTGTCAAGTTTGTTAGACGGGGCGTGTCGGGTAAGGGTGGACGAGGCGTCAAACCAACTAGGCGCTTCCGCTGGAGAGTAGTGAGTCAGAGACATGGGTGAGAGCACGCCTACCGACAGGGGGTTGATCGCCGAGCGACTGGACCGGCTGATCCTCTCCAGGCATCCCGACGGACAGGGTCCCGGGAGCGAACGGGAGATCGCCAGGCGCAGCCGGGAGTTCGCGCGGACGCACCCGGGGGCGCCGACCATCAGCCACCAGAGCGTGGCCAACATCCGTGACGGGGCGGTCAGGAACCCGAGCGTCGACAGCCTGCGCGCCCTGGCCAATGTGTTCGGCGTCAGACTCGGCTACTTCCTGGAGGAGGACCCGTCGGCGCCGAACGAGCAGGCCGGTACGGGCGTTTCCGCTCCGCCGGCCCGGCCGGGGCCCGCCGCCCTCGGACTCTCCACAAGGCTGAACCGCCTCTTCGAGACGATGCACCCCAGGGAGCGCGGCGCGTACACCTCGCGCGAGGTGGCCGACGCCATCGCCGTGCGGGGCGGGAAGATCACCGAGGACCAGATCGAGCGGCTGCGCAGCGGGACCTGGGATCCCACCAGCTATGAGCAGTTCGAAGCGGTCGCCGCGTTCTTCGGTGTGCCGGTGGCGTACTTCGTGGACGACGAGGTCGCCTCGCGGGTCGCCGTGGATCTCGACCTCGTGGACGCGCTCAAGGCCCAGGGAGTCGGTACGCGCCAGATCGCCCTGCGGGCGGTCGCCGATCTCGACGAGGAGGCCCTGGAAGCCCTGGTGCCAGTGATCCAGCACCTGAGGCAGGCGAGCAAGCGGCAGCGGATGTAAGGCCGTTGACGCACCGCGACGGGCAGGGGCGTACGGCCGTGCCGAGGAGGCACCGAGGCGGCGGGGAAGGCCCCGGCGCCCCATCGGGGTGCAAACCCTTAAAGTACGATCTTCTGACTTGTTCGGGCTTCCGGCGCCGCCACCCGGGACCGACGCGCCGAGCGGTGGGGGGAACGCACGACGTGATCTTTCTGTTATGGCAGTGGGCAGCAGACCACCCAGGAAGAGCGAAGATGAACGACAGGGAGCTGCGCCGCTACTGCGGCGACCTGGTGAGGCAGCTCAACCTTCCGAAACCGTTCACCATCAACGCACTTGTCGACCAGTTGGAAGAGCGCCGCGGCCGGCTCATCTCCCTCGTGCCGATGCCGCTGCCCCCCGATCGGGGCCCCTGCGGGCTGTGGGTCGCCACCCCCGAAGTGGATTACATCGTCTACCAGGCGGACACCGGCAAGGCCCACCAAGGCCACATCGTCCTTCACGAGATCGGCCACATGATCTGCGATCACAAGTCGACTCCCGCCGAGGAGAGTGAGGTCTCCCGGCTCCTCCTCCCGAACATCGATCCCACTATGGTCCGCGTCGTCCTCGGCCGTACCTCCTACGACCGGGGCGAGGAGAAGGCCGCCGAACTGATCGCCTCCCTCATCCCGCTCCGGGCCGGCGGCACGGTCCCCCAGCCGGAGTCCCCCCGCCCTCCCCACTCCCCGCACACGGCGGCCCTGGTCAGTCACCTGGAACGCTCGCTCGAACGCGGCCGCTCCCCACGGAGGGCATAGTCATGCTGTTCGTCGTCGTCTACGGAGTGCTCTCGGTGATCACCTGGAGTGCCTTCGTCTTCAAGGTGCGAGACCTGGCCCGCGACTGGCGCAACAAGGAACTCCAGCTGCTGTGCCTGGCGATCAGCACGTTCGCCGCACCCTTCTTCTTCGCCATGCCCCCGGTCTACGCACGCGTCGACGCGCTGCTCGGCCGCTCCAACATCGCCACGCTCATCATCTACACCTCCGTGGCGATCTGCCTCGCATCGTTCCTCGCCCTCCTCGTCAGCTGGTCATCCGCGCAGTACGCGATCCGGCTCCGGCACCGGCTCATCGTCGGATACGGCCTCGCCACGATCGCGGCCATGGCTGTCCTCTTCTTCCTCGGCGCGGCTGACGACGCGGAACACCCCGTCGACTTCGACGTCCACTACGCCGACACCCCGTACATCTCCGAATTCCTCCTCGTCTACCAGTGCCTGTTCACCGTCAGCATGGTCGGCCTCGTCCGCATGTGCTGGCGCTACTCCACGATCGTGGCGGGGCCCTGGCTGCGGCGCGGCCTGCGGGTCATCACCGCGGGAGCGCTCGCGGGCCTCGGCTACTCCCTGCCCAAAGCGGTCTCCTTGATCTGGGACCTGCTCGGAACCTTCCCGTTCGACTCCATCAACACCGTTGTCGCTCCCATGGCCGCGAGCGTCTCGGCCGCCTTGTTCGCGATCGGCTTCACCATGCCGGTGTGGGGTGTCCGCATCAGCGCCGCCGCGGCGTGGATGCACCGCTACCGCGCCTTCCGGCGCCGTCAGCCCCTCTGGGATGCGATCACCCAGGCCTTTCCGGAGATCGTCCTCGTCCCGCCGCCGGACTCCCGCGTCGAGCTCGTCCGCGAACTCGACTTCTTCCTGGGCCGCCAGGTGATCGAGATACTCGACGGCGAGATGCGGCTGCGCGCCCAGTACGACAGCGGTATCGGCGAACTGGCCCAGGACGTCTGCGCCGCCCACCGGATCACCGGCGTGCGGGCCGAAGCCCTCGAGGACGCCCTGCAGATCGCCGCGGCCCTGCGCGCGCACGCCGTCGGCCGCGACACACACCCCGGGCAGCGGACACAGGTGCACGACACCACCGACGGCAACCTCGACCAGGAGGCGGCGCGCCTCGTACGAGTCGCCGAAGCCCTCCGCTCCCCGCTCGTACCGGCCGCACTCGCACGCCTCGCATCCGCTTCCGCTCAGGGGGGTACCCGGCCATGACGTTGTTCGACGACGCGTTCATCGAAGCCCCCGTCGCCGCCTATGCCCGGCTGCGTGAAGCGGGCGCCGTCCACCGGACCACCACCCCCGACGGCCAGCCGGTGTGGGTCATCACCCGCTACGCCGAGGCCCGCGCCGCCCTCGCCGACTCCCGGCTGTCCCTCAACAAGGCGAACGCGAAGATCAGCGGCGCCTACCAGTCGTCCATGCCGCCCGAACTCGACGCCCACCTGCTCAACATGGACCCGCCCGACCACACCCGCCTGCGCCGCCTGGTCGCACAGGTCTTCACCCCGCGGCGCGTCGAGGCCCTCCGTGACCGCATCCGGGCCATGGCGGACGATCTCCTCGACGCGGCCATGACCGGCCCGCGCACGGATCTCGTACGGGCCCTCGCCGTCCCCCTCCCCATCGAGGTCATCTGCGAACTGCTCGGCATCCCCGACAAGGACCGCCATGACTTCAAGGCGTGGACGGACACCTTCTGGTCCCCCTCACCCGACTCGTCGAAGCACTCACGCACGGCGATGCGGCAGATGCACCAGGTCCTGACCGGGATCATCCAGGACAAACGCCGACGGCCGGCCGACGACCTGCTGTCCGCCCTCACCAGGACCCGTGACGAACAAGGGACCCTCACGGAAGCGGAGTTGGTGGCCCTCGTCTTCCTCATCCTGTACGCCGGATACGACAACGCCGTCCATCTCATCGGCACCACGGCACTCGGCCTGCTGCTCCAGCCGCGCCTGATGGAGGACGTCCGCGACGGCACCGTCCCGATCCGCGCGGTGATCGAGGAGACCCTGCGCTGGAACCCACCGTTCACTCTCGCCGTGCGCCGGTTCGCCCTGGAGGACATCACAGTCGGCGACACCGTCATCCCGGCCGGAGGACGCGTCTGGATCGCCCTCGCTTCGGCGAACAGGGACGAGCGCGAGTTCCCCTCGCCCGACACCTTCGACCCCGGCAGGACGCCCGCCCATCTGGCGTTCGGCCAGGGCATCCACTACTGCCTCGGCGCACCGCTCGCACGACTGGAGACGGAGATCGCCATCCAGGCCCTCCTCGACCGCTTCCCCGCGTTGGAACTCGCCGTACCCGCAGACGAACTGACGTGGTGGCCGAGCCACCACAAACGCGGGCTGAACAGCCTTCCCGTACGGACGCACTCCCAGTAGGGAGGACAAAGGCCCGGCCGGGGTCGGGGCGGCGCGTCCCACACGCTCGGGCCGATTCACGGGAATGCACCTGCGTCTCCGGCGCACCGGCAACACACCCTGGCCGCGACCGGTGGCGCACCACCCGTGCAAGAGAGCACGCCCAGGTCTCCGGTGTCATCGTCTTGCAGGTCTGCCGGACGTCGGATTCAGCCGGTTGGCCGTATTTTCTGCTGTGCCTGGGTGAGCAGGAGTTGCGGCTCACTGGGAGAGGTGCGGGAGGCGGCTTTGCTCCCAGTGTCCGGGACGCGGACGAGGAGCCGTCTGTGGCGGTCCCTGTACTTCAAGGAGAGCCATGCGATACACGACACTGTCCGGCGTTGCCGCCCTGGCCACGGTTCTCGTCAACGGCGTGAGCGCGGTACCGGCCGTCGCGGGAGGATCGGGCATCCCGGTGCCGTGCGACACCACGGCCCTGATCAACGCGATCGCCACGGCGCCTGCGGGATCCACCCTCGTCCTCGCCCGCAACTGCACCTACCACCTGACCACCGCCTACCTCGGCGACGACGGACTGCCCCCCATCGACAAGCAGCTCACCATCGAGGGCCAGGGCTCCACCATCGTCCGCGACGGGCTGACGGCCGGCGCCTTCCGCATCTTCCACGTCACCTCCACCGGTGACCTCCGCCTCGACGACCTCACCATCCGCGGCGGCAACGCACCCACGGAGGGAGGAGGCATCCTCGTCGACACCTCCGGCAAGCTGAAGCTCGACAAGACCACTCTCGACAACAACCACGCCGACAACGAGGGAGGCGGCGTCGACGTCGAGTCAGGAGCCACGGCGTACTTCACCCGCAGCCAGTTCACCTTCAACAACGCGGGCGTCGGTGGCGGCCTGGAGTCGGACGGTACCGTCACCGCCGACGGGGTCGAGTTCGACCGCAACTTCGCCGTGGAGGGCAGCGGTGCCATCGCCCAGGACAGCGGTGACTCGGTCTACCGCAACACCACCGTGAAGAACAACACCAGCAGCGGTGACGGCGGTGGCGTCAACGTCGACGGCGGCACCGCGCAATTCATCAACAGCAAGATCCTCGACAACACCAACACGGATATTCATGGCGGCGGGATCCGGAATGGGGCCTCGCTGACACTCATCAAGACCGAGGTGTCAGGCAACGTCGTCGGAGGCGGCAACGGCCAAGGCGGCGGCATCTACGAAGACGGCGGCACCCTGGTACTGCGGGACAGCTCGGTCGACCGCAACAGCGCGAACGGCTCCGGCACTTCACAGGCCGGCGGCATCTACAACACAGGCGGTGCGGTGACACTCGACCGCAGCCAGGTGAACAACAACGCCTCCACCACAGCACCGGGCGGCGTGTGGACCGACACCCAGTTCACGGTGAACCGGTCCGAGATCCGCAACAACATCCCCACCAACTGCGACGGCAGCCCCACCATCGTCACCGGCTGCGTCGGCTGACCCCTCACGCAGCACACCGGGTGGACATCCGTCCCCATCGTCTTGGCCCCGAGCACCATCTGCCCGGTCTCTCCTCGGGGCCGTGGCTTCTTGCTACGGCCCCATGGGGCGGCCCCTGCGCCATAGGCGCAGAGCTCGCCGGGATGGTGTGACGGGGAAGCGTCATCGTCTTGCGGGCCCCTCGGACGTCGGATTCCGCCGGTTGGCCGTACTTGCTGCTGTGCCCGGGTGATGCGGACTTGCGGCTCGCTGGAAGAGGTGTGGGAGGGGACTTTGGTCCCAGTGTCCGGGACGCGGACGAAGGGCCGTCTGTGCTCCGGCGGTCCCTGTACTCAAGGAGAGCCATGCGATTCAGCACACTGTCCGGCATCGCCGCCCTGGCCACGGTTCTCGCCAACGGCGTAAGCACGGTACCGGCCGCGGCGGTAAGCGGCATTTCGGTGCCGTGCGACACCACGGCCCTGACCACCGCGATCGCCACGGCACCGACGGGATCCACCCTCGTCCTCGCCCGCCACTGCACCTACCACCTGACCACCGCCTACAGCGGCAACGACGGACTGCCCCCCATCGACAAGCAACTCACCATCGAGGGCCGGGACTCCACCATCGTCCGCGACGGGCTCACGGCCGGCGCCTTCCGCATCTTCCACGTCACCTCCACCGGCGACCTCCGCCTCGACGACATCACGATCCGCGGCGGCAACGCGCCCGATGCCGGGGGAGGCATCCTCGTCGACCCCTCCGGCAGGCTGAAGCTCAACAATGCCACCATCGACAACAACCACGCCGCCGCGGGAGGCGGCGTCTATGTCGATACAGGAGCCACGGCGTACATCACCCGAAGCGAGATCACCTTCAACAACTCGAGCGCCCAGGGCGGAGGTCTGGCGTCGGACGGTACCGTCACCACCGACGGGGTCGAGATCGCCCGCAACTTCGCCGGCGGTAGTGGCGGTGGCATCGCCCACGACAGCGGTGACGCGGTCTACCGCAACACCACCCTGAAGGACAACACCGGCGGCGATGACGGCGGTGGCATCAGCATCGCCGACGGCACGGTCCAGTTCATCAACAGCAAGATCCTCAACAACACCAGCATGAGTGTGGAGGGCGGCGGGGTCTGGAACATCGCCTCCCTGACGCTCATCAAGACCGAGGTCGCCGGTAACGTCCTTGGCGGCGCCAACGGCGACGGCGGCGGCATTTTCCAAGAAGACGGCAACAGTACCCTGGTGCTGCGGGACAGCTCGGTCCACCACAACAGCGCGAACGGCTCCGGCAGTCCTCTGGGCGGCGGCATCTTCAATTCTGACGGTGCGGTGACGCTCGATCACAGTGAGGTGAACAACAACGCCTCCACCACGGCACCGGGCGGCGTGTGGACCGACACCCAGTTCACGGTGAACCGGTCCCAGATCCGGAACAACATCCCCACCAACTGCGACGGCAGCCCCGTCATCGTCACCGGCTGCATCGGCTGACCCCTCACGCAGCACACCCGGCGGGGATTTCCGCACGCGGTATCGGTGGTCCGTATGTCGCGCCTGCCTGCCCATCCGGGGAAGTCCACCGCTCGAGGCGATGGACGTGCACCCAGCCGCGGTCAACGAGACCGAGCACAATGTGCTGAAGATCGACAGCGTGGCCGTCTTCGTCCTTGCTGTTCGTCGCATAGGCGAGGATGCCCGATGCCTCAGTTGCGCTGACCATCAGGTCATGCTCGACGCGGGTGAGTGCTGTCCACGGAGAATCAACCACGTGGGGAGCATTCATGGACACGGGACAGGCCCTGGTTGAGGTCTGCTGCGCCAGCACGCTTGGGAGCACCTCTTTAGGAGCGTGGTTGGTCGACTCGGTGGCTGATCTGCAGAATGAGCCCTCCAGAGGGCGTGGGCTTCACGGCCTGTGGACGCCTGCTGTTCCCCGTGACTCCCCGCTCGTTCTGGCACCGTTGTGGCACGCGTTCAGTCGCCCTGGATGGATCGGGTGTGAGCCTGTGACAAGATCGCGGGATGCTGCGACTCACCGATTTCATTATCGACTGCCCGGACACGATGAAGCTGGCGGCTTTCTACTCCGAGATGACGGGCCGTCCGGTCAAGGAAGGCAGCTCCGAGGACTGGGCTGGCATCCAGTTCGGCGAGATAGAGCTGGCATTCATCCGGGTGGACGACTACCGCGCTCCGCAGTGGCCCGACAGCGAGCACCCCAAGCAGTTCCACCTCGACTTCGAAGTGGACGAGATCGAGTCCGAGCAGCGCCGCGTCCTCGACCTCGGCGCGACGCTGAGGCAGGATTTCATCGGCCCCAACGGCTACGGCTGGCAGGTCTACACCGACCCGATCGGCCACCCCTTCTGCCTGTGCCGCAACAAGGGCGTCATCTGGACCGACCAGGGCCCGATCTGGCACTAGTCAGCCGCCCACTTCCTCACCCACCACTCTCCCCAGCTCCCATCCCGTCCGCCGTCGACCACACTCGTGCATTCACCGGACGCCTGGATTCCGCGCCCACCCTACGGACACTCGTGCGCACCGGCTGGCCCCTTCCCCCCTCCCCGCACACGCCCCCGTACTCCTCAGCCGAACGAGTACGGGGGGCCTGCCATGCCCAGCAGACGTCAGCCCCGGGAGGTCCTACGGTGCCGCAGCACCAGGTAACCGCCCGCGGCAACCAGCGCCGCCGCGAAACCCGCCACCAAATGGAAGGCAGTGTCGAGACCTCGCGGGCGTCCCCCGGCTGTGCGGGCGGAGACGCTCTTGCTGTTCGCCGAATTCTTCTGCGACGTCTTAGCCCGTAAAGAATCAACACGTTGCTTCGCGGTCTCCTTGTCGTTGGTGTGGTATGCGCATACCGAGCGAGGTTCGTGACCAACTTGCCCTGCGGTTCGGGGTGTTGTTCCCTCATCTCAATGAGCGGCAGCAGCGGCTGGCACTGGCCGCCGAGGCCCGGCTGCTGGGGCATGGCGGGGTCCGGGCCGTCGCGCGTGCCGCAGGGGTGAGCGAGACGACGGTGCGGAAGGGCGTCTTCGAGCTGGAGGGCGGTGAGGACCCGCTGCCCGATGGCCGGGTTCGCCGGGACGGCGGCGGTCGCAAGAGCGCCGAGGAGCTTGACCCGCTGCTCGTTCCGGCTCTGTTGGCGCTGGTCGAGCCGGATGAGAGGGGCGATCCGATGTCGCCGCTGCGCTGGACGACCAAGTCGCTGCGGTCTCTGGCCGGGGAGCTGGCCCGGCAGGGCCATGCCGCTTCGGCGCCGACCGTGGGCAGGTTGTTGCGGGAGAACGGTTTCAGTCTGCAGGCCAACGCCAAGACCCTCGAGGGTGCTCAGCACCCTGACCGGGACGCGCAGTTCCGGTACATCAACGACCAGGCCAAGGACCATCAGGCGTACGGTCAGCCGGTGGTCAGCGTGGACACGAAGAAGAAGGAAGTCGTCGGGGAGTTCAAAAATGCCGGACGTGAATGGCGGCCGGCCGGTGATCCGGTGCGGGTTGACGTCCATGACTTCCCCGGCGATGCCCTGGGCAAGGCCCTGGCCTACGGCATCTACGACCTGGCGGCGGACACCGGCTGGGTGAACGTCGGTACGGATCACGACACCGCGGCGTTCGCGGTCGAGTCGATTCGCCGCTGGTGGAACGGGCAAGGACGCCTCGACTACCCCGGCGCCACCCGGCTGCTGATCACGGCCGATGCCGGTGGCTCCAACGGCTACCGCACCCGCGCCTGGAAGACTGAACTCGCGGCCTTCGCCGCCGAGACCGGCCTTGCCGTCACCGTCTGCCACATGCCTGCGGGCACATCGAAATGGAATCGGATCGAGCACCGATTGTTCTCCGCGATCACGATGAACTGGCGCGGCCGCCCGCTGACCAGCCACGACGTCATCGTGAACAGCATCGCCGCGACCACCACCCGCACCGGTCTGACTGTCCACGCCGAACTGGACCCCGGCAGCTACCCCACCGGTGTGAAGGTCAGCGACGCCGAGCTGAACGCAGTGCCGGTCACCGGACATGCCTTCCATGGCGAATGGAACTACACCGTGCACCCCCACCCCGCCAGCCCGGCCGCCCCCACCGGACCAACGTCCGAGCCGGCGGCGGTGTTCGACCGTGGTGCTCTGTCACACCCCGCACTGACCGGCATGACCCGCACCGCACTGACCGAGCTGACCGAGACCCTGACCGTCGACTGGCAGGCGCTGCAGAAACAGGACACCACCACACGACGCGACGGCGGTGAACGACGCCGGGCCCCGGGCGGCGGCCGCAAAGCCAAACTCGACCTGGCCGACCGGGTCCTGGTCACCGTGCTGCAACAAAACCTCGCCCTGCCACCCACTGTGCTGGCCGACCTCTTCTCCGTCAGCAAGGACACCATCCGCCACACCACCAGCGAGATCCGGCGCCTGATGGACCAGCACGCACACACACCCAGGCCCCCAGCAGCACACCTCAACACCCTGGCAGGGCTCCTCGTCCATGCCACCGCACACGGCGCGACCCCCACGACGCAGGCCAAACCAACGCGTTGATTCTTTACGGGCCCTTAGTACTCGCCCTGTCCTTTCACCACGCCGTGCAGGCCGACGCGACCGTGTCACGGATTGCCTGGCGCGCCTGTGGAGGATCACCGGTGGCGACGGGGAAGTGTCCTCGTTTTGCAGTCCTGTCGGGTGGCGGATTCAGCTACTTGGTCGTATTTGCTGCTGTGTCTGGGGGAGGAGGGGCTGCGGCTCACTGGGAGAGGTGCGGGAGGCGGCTTTGCTCCCAGTGTCCGGGACGCGGACGAGGGGCCGTCTGTGCTCCGAAGGTGCCTGCACTTCAAGGAGAGCCATGCGATACACCAACCTGTCCGGCATCGCCGCCCTGGCCACGGTTCTCGCCAATGGCGTGAGTGCGGTACCGGCCGTGGCGGGAGGATCGGGATCAGGTATCCAGGTGCCGTGCGACACCACGGCCCTGACCACCGCGATCGCCACCGCCCCGGCGGGATCCACGCTCGTCCTCGCCCGCCACTGCACCTATCACCTGACCGCGGCCTACTCCAGCGACGACGGGCTGCCCCCCGTCGACAGGCAACTCACCATCGAGGGCCGGGATGCCACGATCGTCCGTGACGGGCTGACGGCCGGCGCCTTCCGCATCTTCCACGTCACTTCCACCGGTGCCCTCCGGCTCGACGACATCACGATCCGCGGCGGCAACTCGCCCGATAACGGGGGAGGCATCCTCGTCGACGACTCCGGCATGCTCAAGCTCAACAAGGTCACCCTCGACAACAACACCGCCGTCAGCCAGGGAGGCGGCGTCTATGCCGGGTTCGGAGCAACGGCGTACATCACCCGCAGCGAGTTCACCTTCAACAACTCGGGCTTCAGCGGTGGGGGCCTGCAGTCGGAGGGTGCCGTCACCGCCGACGGGGTCGAGTTCGCCCGCAACTTCGCCGCCAGTGACGGCGGTGCCATCTATCACGGCAGCGGTGACGACGTCTATCGCAACACCACCCTGAAGAACAACACCAGCGGCGCTGAAGCCGGCGGCCTCGACGTCGAGGCCGGCACCGTCCAGTTCATCAACAGCAAGATCCTCAACAACACCACCACAGGCTCGAACGGCGGCGGGATCTACAATGATGCCTCGCTGACCCTCATCAAAACCGAGGTCTCCGGCAACGTCCTCGGAGGCTCCGACGGCAATGGCGGCGGCATTTACGACGGCGGCGGCAGCTCCCTGGTGCTGCAGAACAGCTCGGTCCACCACAACAGCGCGAACGGCTCCGGCACTTCACAGGGCGGCGGCATCTACAGCCACGACGCTACGGTGACGCTCGACCACAGTCAGGTGAACGACAACGCCTCCACCGTCGCACCGGGCGGCGTGTGGACCGACACCCAGTTCACCGTGAACCGGTCAGAGATCCGGAACAACATCCCCACCAACTGCGACGGCAGCCCCGTCATCGTCACCGGCTGCGTCGGCTGACCCCTCACGAACCAAACCCGGCGGGCATCCGACCACACCCCAGCACACTGTGACGAAGATGATCGCTGGACCTTGCCACCTCCAGCCGGACAGCCCCGGAGGCTCCTCTGGATCATCGAGAAGGAGCCCGGGGCTTCGCTGTATCGAGCTTCACTGGTTCTGACCAGCGAAAAGGTCCTCCCGCAGGGAGGGCTCTCAGTGGCGCCCCCGGCAGCACTCGGACCTGCGGCCAAGCGCCTGGGAGAGACTGATCTGCTTCCGTTCTATCAATGCTCTGACCTGGGGCTAAGCAGCTACGAAGATGCTTGAGTGATCCGTTCCACCGCGTATTCACCGGAGGATGGCATTCCGGCGATGAGCAACGGCACCGGAGTGAATGCGTCGATCGGCCCTCGCAGCTCTCTGACGTGCGGCGGAGCTCGTCAGACGGGTCCAGTGGCACAAAGCGTGTCGGAGGTGTGTCGGACGCCCTCGTGCAGATCGATCTATCGGTACCCGGGGAAGCCTCGGACCACTGTCGCGAAGACCCGCCGCTCCAACTACCGCGGCAGTGAGATGCCTCGCCCTCTGCCTCGGTGCATGCTCCGGTGAATGGTTCCTCTCGATTTCAATCATATGTTCGATTTTTGCGCGAGGGCATCCTGGGGTCATCCCGACATGAGGAACGGGGGGAATATGCTGGTTTGTGCACAAGAGCGGTGGTGATTGGACATGGCAGACCGACGCCAAGCCTCAAGCTCGCGCCTCCGTGACGCCACTCGGCTCGCTCTGGCCGGTGCCCTGGCAGCCGTCCTGACGCTGGGCGCCGGTCCCGCCCTGGCCTCCTCCGATGGCCACGTTTCGACGATCGACGAGACGACTCACCGGATGACCGTCACGGATCACGGTCGGACGGTGATGACCTTCACTGTGGGCTTCGGAAAGGCCGCCTTCCGCACGCCGTCCGGAACGTTCCATGTGCTGGACAAGAACGAGGTCATCCGGATGACCTCGTGCAGCGCGAACATCACGTGCAATCCGCGTAATCCCAACTACTATGCCCTCACGGTCCACTGGGCGGTGCGCTTGACCAGCGCCGGCGTGTTCGTCCACGCGGCGCCCTGGGACCACGCCATCGGCCGGGCCGATACCTCCCATGGCTGCATCCACCTGAGCACGGTGGACGCCCACCGCTTCTACGATTTCAGCCGGGTCGGCGACACAGTGATTGTCAAGAGAACTGGCGGCCTGAGCGGTCCGTAGCGCCCCGTACACCTCGGCGACGAAACCAGGAGCTGCAAGTGCCCTGCGGTCAAACTCGACTGGCCGACCGAAGCGTCGTTGATGAAGCTGACTCCTATAGAGCGTCAAGCGGTCTGTGTGAGTGGTTTCGGTATGTGGTGGGGGGGGTGAGGTGCTGGTAGACCTCGCGGGCGATGAAGCGTTTGAGGCAGCGGAGGATGTCCTTCTTGGACATGCCTTCGGCGGTGCGGCGGGCGACGTAGTTCTGGGTCCGCTGGTCGTAGCGCATGCGGACCAGCGCGATCATGTGGAGTGCGTGGTTGGCCCGGCGGTCGCCGCCGCGGTTGAGGCGGTGCCGGTTGGTGCGGCCCGAGCTGGCTTGGATCGGGGCTGCCGCGCACAGGTGCGCGAACGATGCTTCCGAGGCGAGCCGTTCGGGGTTGTCGCCGGCGGTGATCAGGAGCTGGGCGGCGGTCTCGATGCCTACTCCGGGCAGGGCGATCAGCGAGGGTGCCGCTTCGGCCACCAGCGACTTCAGTTCGGCATCGGCGTCGGCGATCTCCTCGGTGAGGTACTGGTGGCGGCGGGCCAGGCGCCGCAGGGCGATCCTGACCGCGCAGGCCGGGTCGCGGGTGTCCGTGCCGGGCCGGGACCGTGACAGCTGCTTGATCAGCTCGGCGGGGGCGAGTGTGCGCAGCCGCTCACGGATCTCGCCGGGCGCGGTGATGATGAGGGTGCGGATCTGGTTGATGATCTGTGTGCGGGCCTTGACGGCCGAGCGCCGGACCACTCGCAGGGCGCGGATGGCCTCCACGATGCCGTCGCGGGTTTTGGGGGTCCCGCTGGCCCGGCCGGAGAGTACGGCTGTCGCCGCGGCGAAGGCGTCTATGGGATCGGACTTGCCGCCTGCCCTGCGGGCTCGTCGGTCAGGGCGGTCCACCTCGATCACGGTGACCTGGCTCGCCCGCAGCAGCCGGGCGAGTTCGGAGCCGTAGGCGCCGGTGCCCTCGACGCCGACGGCCATGACCTCGCCGTGCGAGCGAAGCCACTCCAGTAGCCGACGGTAGCCGTCGTGAGTGGTGGGAAAGGCCTCGGTGGCCAGGTGTCGGCCGATGGAGTCGATCACTGCAGCCTGGTGGAATTCGGTGTGGGTGTCGACGCCGCCGATCACCGCAATCTCGTCTGCCATGCTGATGAGTGCTGTCCTTCCGTGCGACGCATGAGGGATGGCACGCGCCGGTCGGGCGGGAGGACAAGACTGTGATGGGACCTTTGGCCGGGCTCCTATGAGGTCACAAACGCCCGACCGGCCGCGCGCAGGCGGCACCACCCGAGCCGGCCGACATTTCATCAACAAGACAGCCTGCGCGTCGGTCAGTCGGCGGGTCAGGCCGCCTCGGGCGGCGCCACCGACATCCTCACAGTCAGATGTGAATGTCAAAGGCCCCCAGCCATGATCGGCTGGGGGTCTTTTTCCCGGTGGGCGCGGACGGTTTCGAACCGCTGACATCCGCCTTGTAAGGGCGGCGTGATCAGCAGCGGATGCGACCAGGTCACCGCCGCTGTAGGGGCAGCCCAGGTCAGCGACGCTTCTCGACTGTGGACAGCCGTCGTTGACCGTGGGAGACCGCTCTATGTGGCACGGCTGTGGCACGCGCAGAGGGGCTACGCGCTTAGAAGGCGCTTGATGGTCCGAGCCCTGCACGGCCTCTGGAGTGGCGGAGCGCCATTATGGGCGCTGTGGCCGCGGCACCGCTGATGCGAACACGCGGGGCCGAATCTAGACTGGCGAGGGCATAGAAAGTCCCCAATTAGGGAGATGTACACCGTGGCTAAGCGAGGGAACAAGCGACGCGGCCGCAAGAAGAAGAAGGCCAATCACGGCAAGCGTCCCAACGCCTGAGCCAACCCGAGCAGACGGCCGAGGGAGGGGCACGGCCCTTCCGGCTACTCGTAGACCACGGCCGCGCTGAGAGCCCGCGCAAAGAACGTCCAGTCGCCTTCCGTCGGCAAGTCTTCGCCGAGGTACCGGTACGAGCCGGGCGAGTCCGTGATCCACGCGGCGAGTGCACCGAGGTAGTCCTCCACAGTGCGGTTCTCCCATTCCTCGCCTCGTCGGTGAAAGTCGTCGCTGAGGCTGCGGATCACGGCGGCGAGGGACTCTCGCGTCATGACTTCCTTGAAAGGATCGGGCGCATCGTTCGGCATGGCTGGACCGTAGGGTGATCGGCCCAGTGCCGTCCGTCGATTGATGACGGCTCCCCGCCAGGCTTTGCAGTCTGGCCTCATCTCGACCCGGTCGATCACGGCGTCTTCCGGACCCTGCACTTTGCCGGGAAAGCGGCTCGACGCCGGCCGCTGGAGTACGTCGGACTCCGACCGTGTTCGCGGCTGTTGGTGTCAGCCGCTGGTGTCGGCCTTCAGTGGCTCACTTGACGGTCGTCCTGGCCAGGGAGTAAGGGCGCTGCTCAATCCCCGTCGCCAGCATGACGGGCCCTGGCGAACCCTCCAGCCCGGATCTGAAGCGCCGCACCGAGCACGACGAGCCCCAGGGCAATGGAGGAAACAACCACCCCAGCCCCGGAAGAGGAGCCGAGAAGTTTAGCTCCACCGTCCAGGACGAAGCCGCCACCCATCGCTATCCGACCCCAACCAGCCCTAGGCGACCGGGCATACGCTGCGATTCCCGGGCTGCCGGTCAAGGTCAACACGCCCAGGACTACGACAAAGCAGCCGGAGCCCAACATGATCCACGCAGACATGGCACCCCTCCGCGGGAAGGCTACTGCACGGGCAGCACAGGCGTAACGGCTGTGGCCTGCGGCTTGACGGTGCCCCAGAGCTCCAGGTTGGAAGACGCCGTATGCGGATGACGGCTGACCTGGCAACTCCCTGCCCTGGGCCGGAGCGCGATCGGCACCGCTGCACTCCGTGAGTCCCCGCTGCATCCCGCCGGAACGGGCACGCAGGGCACAGCCGAAGGGCATCTTCTGAAGTGTCGGCCGGCGTGCACGGCAAACCACAGGGCGCCGCACGCTTTGCGAAGCCTAGATGATCCAAGGGCTGGAGTCCTGCTGACCTGTGGTGTGAGGGTCCCAAGCAGATGGAACTCTTGCTCGTCAGCCTGCCTCTTTCGATGATGTTCTGACCAGCGAGACATCCGACGCGGTATCCGACATCTACATGAGTGATCCACAAATGCTTGTCATTAACGCGCTCGTCGCCCTGCTCTGCTTCGGCGTCGGGACGATGCTGGTGAAGCGTGGTCTAAGTAGTTGGCGCACGCAGGCTCCCGCCCAGTCCCGCTCGGCGATCTACACCCCGGACATGAAGGAGGGGACTGAGCGAGTGCTGTTCCCGCTGGGAGCGTTCTCGTACTTCCTCGGCGCACTCATTGCAACCGTCAATTATCTCAATGCCACCCATCACATCGGTGGTGTGGACCAGCATTTGTCGGTGGTGCTGGCGACCGTGCTACTCGTCTTGCTGGTCGGCACGACAGTCAGTGCTTCGACAGTCGTTGCGATCACTATGGTGGGCAGGCCTCGCAGCCTGGTCCCTCCGCATCTCCGGCGACAAGGTGCCGCCAACCGCCGAGCCGGGTTCATCGAATACGTGCCGGTTGACGGCGATGAGGATGATGACGAGTCCGCGCGTGGCGGTTACCTGATCAGCGTTGAGTCTGGGGCACCCACGATGACGCTGACGGAGCGGATCGGCTCCATGCGGTCGGAGAGCCTCTTGGCCTCCGTCTCTCACCAGGAACTGCTGCCGGGCGGGAACTATCTTCTTGGCGGCCCCCGGGAACCAACCTGTGAGGTAGTTCAGATCGCGGAGGGAGAACCGACGCCAGGAGAGCCCCGACGTATTCGGCGGGGGAGGTTCAGGACCATCGCATCCGCCCACCCGGCAGGCACACTGGTCACGCCGGTCACCGCTGAATACGTCGAGGATTGGGCGCAGTGGATCCCCGAGAAGCCTCACCCGCGTAACTAGTTTGGAAGATCGCGTATGCGGATGCGGCCCGACCTGGCGAGACGCTGACCTGCGCGTCCTTGGGGTGTTCACCGGTGGTCCCCGTTGTTCCCCGCCGGTTACTGTCCCATCGGGCACGCAGGGGGCACGTGCGCCTTTCTGCCGCCCTCCACGCCCCTGTGCCGTGCCCCCGCCTTGAACTTCCTTCAACGGCCCAGAGAGGGCCTCAGGGTGGCGACTGTACGCTTACGGCGTGATCGGAATCGCCATCTTTGGTGTCGGCATGCTTGGCCTCGCCGTGGGCAGCAAGGGGCGGCGAGGCTGGGGTCATTGGACCCGCCGGCGGAGGACCATCTGCATGGTGTCGCTCGCCCTCGTTCTCGTGGGCCTGGCCCTTACTGACGCGAGCAGAAGCCACGCCTGAATCTGTGACGTCATCCCTTACCAACCTGCGACACCCGCTTTAGGAGCGAGGTTGGGCGATCACGGTTGCGACCTGCGGATTCCCCGTGAGTCCCCGCCCGTTCTGGCACGAGAGTGGCACGGCCCTGGGATCGGGCCCAAAGCGCACGGCTTCTGTTCCGTAGCTCTACAGAGATCGGTCACGGACGGTCATACAGGTCGCCCTTCGGCTGCATCGGGGACGCTACGGGGTGGGGACCACGGCGCATCGGTGCTGTCTGCCATGGATAGCCTCCAGGCTACTAACTGCTAGGAGATCAAGGAGCATTGGTGCTTGACGAGCTGAGTGGTGAGCCAGTGCGAGGCCTTTATCCGTCTCAATGTCCGCTGTGTGAGGGGCCGCTCGTTAGGGCGGAGGGAGTTGCCGCGGGTATGCACCCGCTATCCATAAAGGTCCGTCTGGCGGGTAAAAGGCTGGCGCGTCAGCGCGGGACCAGGGTCTTGGTGTGTGACCGGTGCAGCCATGTTCTGCTGTTTCTACAGCCTCCCCGGTCCGCAGAAGGAGAGGATGCCGGGCTGTGAAAGCACACGGAGGGCGAGCGGAGGTGTGACCCGAGTCCGGGACGAGCATTGGCGCCGCCTTGGAATCTCGATGACGTTTCTGCGCAGACGGTTGCCGGAACGAGGACGACCCTCCTGTGGCTACTTATGCGACGCCCGTAGCCATTGGACTCTCCTCGACCCACCACTCACCCCAGCTCCCATCCCGTCCGCCGTCAACCCACACACCGTGGAGCGGGCGTGGTTCATGGCGTCCAGGTGGAGCGCGCCACTGTACGAACGACCTGGACGCCATGGGCCGCGTCTGCTCGGCTCTGCCTGGGTCGATGGTGGACGGGATGGGAGCTCCCCGCGCAACGCCCCTACGGACCCGCGGCCGCGAACGGTGCCCCCTCCATCCCGGTGCCGGCCGATCCCCCGCCGGAGGCATCGTCTTGACCGTGGGCCGCGCTCTACGGTGATCGACTCATGGCTTCCGGCCCTATCCACATGTGGGCGCGCGTCGGCGGCGGCAGCGCCGAGCGGGCCGAAGGCAGGAGCGCGGGCGCGGCCAGAGCCGGGAGCGCGCCCGGCGGAGCGGAGCGCAGCCGGGGCTTGAACACGGCTGTGGACGATGGGGTGATTCAGCGCAACCCGTGCCGGATCAAGGGTGCCGGTACGGCCTCCCACGCAGAGCGGCCCTTCCTGACCGTGCCCGAGGTGTACCGGCTCGCGGACGCCGTCCCGCCGCATTGTCGTGCCCTCGTCCTGATGGCGGCCTTCTGCGCTCTCCGGTTCGGTGAGCTGGCGGCCCTGGAGCGCCGTGGCATCGATCTGGAAGCCCGCACCGTCGCCGTCCGCCGCTCGTACTCCGAGACACGCACCGCCGGTCTCGTGGTGAAGGCTCCCAAGAGCACTGCCGGTGTCCGCACCGTGGCCATCCCGGCCTCGCTCATCGAGGAGCTGGCGCACCACCTGGCCGAGTACTCCGGCGCCGGCCGAACCGGGCTCGTCTTCCTCGGCGCCCGCGGCGGTGTCCTGCGGCGGAACAACTTCCGGCGGATCTGGCTCCGCGCCCTCGTCGCGTCCGGCCTGGACGGCGTCCGCTTCCACGATCTTCGACATACCGGCAACACTCTGGCCGCGACCGGTGGGGCTACTACCCGCGAGCTGATGCATCGCATGGGGCACTCGTCCGTGCGGGCCGCGCTGATCTATCAGCACCTCGTGAACGGTCGTGATCACCAGATCGCCGACTACGTCGACGGTCAGATCAAGAGGGTGAAGCGGCCCCCTCACGGCCCCTATGGCACGTAGGTGGCACGACGGCGCCGAGCGGCCAGAAAAGATAAAGGCCCAGGACTTCGGGTACCTACCCGCTGACCTGGGCCTCTATCGTGTCCTAGGACTGGTGGGCGCGGACGGTTTCGAACCGCCGACATCCGCCTTGTAAGGGCGGCGCTCTACCGCTGAGCTACGCGCCCGGGACGAGTGGACAGCCTACATCGCCCAGGGGGATGCCTCGCAAACCGTGGGCGCGGCGCACCGCGAACCGGAGGCCCTGTGTGTTCGTCCTGAACCGGTGGGAGAATGACAAACGGGCAGGGCGGATGACAGCACGGGAGAGGGATGTGACGGCGACACCACGACAGCCGTGCACGCCGTTCGCGCCATGCGCGCGCCATGGATCGGGGGCAGGGGCGGGCCTGGCGCACGCGCCGTGCCCGGCCGAGGGACCCGCCACGCCCCGGCGCCGTACGCCCGGCCGTGACACGCTCACCCTGCTCGCGCTGCCTCTCCTCGCCGCCCTCGCCCTTCCCGCGGCGGCGTTCGCCGGAGGCGGTACGCGGCGGTGGTTCGGAGGGCGGGCGGAGGGCCAGCGGGCCGAGGCGCAGGCCGCCAAGGACGCCGCCGCGACCGCCTTCTACGAGCTCGACACCGCCCAGCGCGACCTGAGGATCTCGATCGAGACCATCGCGGCCGTCGACGACTCCCTCGACGCCCGCCGTGCCGTCGCGGACTTCGAGGCGCTGGGGCGGCGCATCGACGAGGCCAGCGGGCGGTATATCCAGGCCGTCGACGCCCACGACCTCGACCGCGTCGACCTGGAGGCCTCCGCCGCGTCCCGCGCCCGCGGCGAACTCAGCGCCGCCAAGGACGAACTCGCCCGCGTCAAGGGGGAGCTGGATCGTTTCGGTCAGGGCCTCGGGCCGCTGCTCGGGAAGGCCGAGACCCAGCTCGCCCGGGTCGCCCCCGCCGCGGAGCGTGCCCGCCAGGCGTTGCGCGCCGCCAGTGACGCCCTGGACGGTGTCCGTGCCGCGGGACTTCGGGCGGACGACCTCGCCGCCCGGCTGGCCGCCCTCGCCCCGGAACTGACCCGGCTCAACGAGGGCGCGGGCCGGCACGGCGTGGCACAGACGCTGGAGCGTGCGGAACGGGTCGCACGGGAGGCCGAGGACGTACGGGCCCAGGCCGAACGGCTGCCGGAGCTGGCCGCCGAGATCGACCACCGGCTGGTGTCCCTGCGCACCCGCGCGCAGGCGCTCACCACTCGGGCCGATCAGGTGGAGCCGGTACTGAGCGAACTGCGGCGACGGTTCGCGGCAGCCTGCTGGCAGGACCTCCAGCGGGTGCCGGAGCAGGCCGCCGAGTCCGTGCGGCAGGCCGAGCTGAAGCTGGCGGAGGCACGGGCCGCGCGTGACGCCCAGCGCTGGCCGGACGCCGCCTCGCTGCTGTCCACCGTACGCGCGCTGCTGAACACGACGGACGAGGCCGTGTCCGCGGCGGGCGACCGGCTGAGGCGGCTCAACGCCGTGCAGAAGGACCCGCAGCAGGAGATCGAGCGGACCCGGTTCACGATCAGGGATGCGCAGCGCCTTGCGATGACGGGCCGTGCGACTCCCGACCCGCGGCACGCCCGTCCTCTCGACGAGTCCGTGGCCCGGCTGGAGCGGGCGGTCGCCGCGCTGGAGGGCCGGCACCCGGACTACTGGCACTTCTTGACCGAGACGGAAGCCGTGCGGCGCGCGGTCGCGGACGTGGTGGCCCGGATTCGCGGGGAACGGGGCGGGGGGACGGCGTAGCCGCACAACCGCGCAGCGACCGCCCAGGGACGGCCGCAGGCCCCCCGCCGACGGAAATTCCGCCGCCAGGGGGCCTGTTCAGTGGCACCGGGCCGAAGGCTCAGGTGCGGTACGCGTAGTACGCCGCGTTCGGGTACGACGCGACGATGCTCGCCACCGACCTGTTGTAGGTGTTGGTGGAGTGGTACGTCACGTAGGGCACGCCCGCCGGGCTGCGGTAGGTGACGATCATGGAGTGGTCCTTGGACCCGTCCTTGTTGAAGTCCATCTGCAGCACGTCACCGACGTCCAGCTGGTAGACGTTGGCGAGGCTGGTGACCCGTTTCGAGGACAGGGCGAACCAGGAGAACTCGTTGACGCCGACGAACGAGTCCGACTGGATGTCGGCGGTGCCGAACCACTTGTGGAAGTCCGAGGTCGAGCCCGGGACGTGCTTCCAGCCGCCCGCCTTCAGGGACTGGCTGACGAAGTTGGTGCAGTCGCCGCCGGCCCCTTCCCCGTTGTAGTTCGGGTAGGCGGTGTTGTAGTGGTTCCAGTACTTCGCCGCGTACGCCGCCATGGCCTTGTAGTTGTAGCCCGTGGCGGAGAAGTTCTTCGGCTTGGACGCCGCGGGCCACGAGGTGGACGAACGGGTCGCCTCCGGCGGGCCGGCGTCGACGGCCGTGGCCGGCTTGGCGACGGCGGGCTTGGCGACCTGGTTCACCGCGAGATAGCCGTCGTCGGTGTCCTGGATGCGCGTCAGCTGCCAGTTGCCGCTGCGGTCGGCCGTGAACGTCAGCTCGTGGTGGGCCTGGAAGCCGGTGGTCTTCGGCTCGGTGCCCTTGACCTTCTTGTAGGTCAGAGTCGTCGTCTCGGTGACGTCGGCCTTGGCGGTGCGGCCCGTGACCCGCGTGGCGTCCAGCCTGACGTCCGTGGTGGCCGCGCTGTACTTCTCCCCCAGCTTCGCGAGGCGGGCCTTGCGGCCGTGCAGCTCGCTCACCGCGGAGTTCTCGTCACGCGACTGCGTGCCGGACAGCTTGACCTTGCCGGAGAACCCGCGGGTCCGCTGCTGTCCGTTGTCCCCGCCCTTACCGCCGTCCACCAGGGCCTGCGTACGGTCGGTGAAGACCGCGGTGGCCAGACGCTGGAAGGTGGCCTTGGTCGCCGCGTCCACCGTCGGGTCGTTGGTGACCGCCGCGCCCGCGCTCCAGTTGGGCACCAGGGCAACGCCCGCGACCACCGAGGCGGCTGCGGCCGTGACTATGGTGGCGCGGCGCCGCTTACGGCTCAGTTTTCTTGATCTCAATTATGTTCCCCTCTAAGCCGGTACACCAATACCGGGAGACGGCATCTTCGCACGCCAGATGTGGGTCGTGTGAAGGGTGTTGTGGAATGGAAACCTATGAATACGCGGCGAACTCAGGCCGCTACTCACGTCAGTTCACGACGGTCGACCAGTCCGGTGACTGCGCGGGGTCGAGGCCCCGGAGGTTCTCCAGCGTCGCGGGCTTCTGCACGTCGAGCCAGTCGGCCAGCTCCTTGAACGACACGCACTTGACACCCTTTTTGGTGCATACGTTCTTGATGACCTGGTCCATGGCCTTCATGTAGATGCCGCCGTTCCAGTTCTCGAAGTGGTTGCCGATGAACATCGGTGCACGGCTGCCGTAGTACACGCGGTTGAAGCCGTCCATGTACGACTGGACGGCCTGCTTCTCCCACGCGGGGTACTTGGACGGATCGCCGTTGGGATTGCCGTTGTTCTGGTTGGCGAGGAAGTTGAAGTCCATCGACACGCCCTGGAAGTTGGCGCCCGCGTACGGGATCATCTGGAGCGGGAAGTCCCAGATGCCGTTCTTCTTCTTCGGCCATATCTGCAAGTCGCCCGGGCTGCTGGCGTCATAGCGCCAGCCGTAGCTCTTGATGGCCTTGAGCAGGTTCTGCTGTCCCTGCAGGCAGGGGGCGCGTCCGCCCACGACCTCGCTCCTGAAGTCGAAGGGCAGGGGAGGGATGTCCTTGTAGCCGGTGTTGGTCTTCCAGTTCTCGACGAGAGAGTAGAACTGGTCGATCTCGGTCTTCCACTGGTCCGGGCTCCAGACAAGGCCGCTCTTGTCGTCGTCGCAGAAGTGGCCGTTGAAGTGGGTGCCGATCTCGTCACCGTCGTCGTAGGCCGCGCGCAGCTGTCCCAGGGTGTCGCGGATGTGCCCGTCGGTGGGGTAGTCGATCGCCGCTTCGCCCGGCTTGTGCATCGGACCCTGGTAGAGGTCCTTCTTGCTCTTGGGCAACAGATAGATGCCCGAAAGGAAGAACGTCATCTGGGCGTTGTACTGCTTGGCCATCTCCCGGTAATGCGTGAAGAGATGGTCGTCGCCCTCCAGGGCGCCGTCCCAGGAGAAGACGACGAACTGAGGAGGCTTCTCGCCGGGCTTGAGCGGCACCGGCTTCAACTGGCCTTTCTGCGGGCCGGTGAGCGAGGTGGAGCCGTCCCCCAGGACCTTCACCTTGCCGTCCCACTTCGGCGTCTCCCCCGGCCTCGGGACGGAGTTCCTGTCGGTGGAGGCGGTCGGCGCGGTGTCGTCGTGCCGCGCCACCGCCAGATAGGTCACCGTGATGGACGCGACCGCGAGAAGGGCCGCCAGCGTGAGGTTGCGGCGGTTGTTGGCGCGGGCGGGGCGGGCGGGGCGGGCTTTGCGACGGCGGCCGGTCTTCGAGGTCATGGGCGGCTCGTTCTGCGAGGAGCGGACGGGGGGGTGTGTCTGCGCGACGCCGGCGCGTCAGCCGAGCGGTCTCATGGCGCTCGTCCAGATGTCGTAGGGGACGCTATTCGCTCGCGTCCCGGCGATACCTTGCAGCGGCAGGGGCTGGAGGCTCTTGGCGAGGTCCATGCGGTAGATGACGATGGCGGTGGAGACGGAGTCGGCCGTGCCGATGTACCAGTTCGCCGTGTCGTCCTGGGTACGTCCCGAGGTCCCGGTCACCTGCTTGGCGGCGGAGACGGCGGGGGCCGCCTCCGGGTGGGCGGTGCGGAAGGAGTCCGTGAGCGCCTCGGTGACCTGGCGGGCGACCGTGAAACTCACGGCCTGGTGGGGTCCGGACGTGCTGAGGGCGACCGTGGCGCCGTTGCGGGTGATGCGCCGCACCGAGTACGGCTCTATGTGCTTTCCGTCCGCGGCGAAGGTGGCATAGCCGCTCGCCATGCGGATCGTGCTCGGCGTGGCGCTGCCCATGGACAGCGCGGGCACCTGCGGGCCCATGGTGGAGCGCAGCAGCCCGGCTGCCTCCGCCGTGTCGCGGACATTGTCGAGGCCGGTGTCCATGCCGAGTTGCATGAACGGGGTGTTGACGGACTTGACGAGCGCCTGCTCCAGGGAGATCTGGCCGTAGGACTTCTTGCCGTCGTTGTGGGCGGCGACCCTCTTGCCGCCGCGGTCCCAGTAGGGCCCCTCGGGCGTGATGACGGGGATTCCGTCGTTGCCGTCGTAGATCGACTGGGGAGTGACCGGTACCGCCGGGCCTTCGCGGGTCTTGTGGATGCCGTTCTCCAGGCCTGCGGCGTAGACGAACGGCAGGAACGCCGAACCGGCCTGGACGGTGTACACGTTGGACTCGTTGAAGCCTTGCGTACGGTGGTCGGGGCCGCCGTAGACGGCGAGGATACGGCCGTCGGTGGCGACCGAGGAGGCGCCGTAGTGGGCGTCCTTCGCCGGGCCGGGCAGGGCCTTCTTGCCCTGCTTGCGGGCCTTGGTCACGGCGTCCGTGAGCGCGTTCTCCCGCTTGCGGTCGAAGGTGGTGTAGATCTGGTAGCCGCCGAGGTCGAAGTCCTGGTCGGAGATGTTCCCGGCCTTCTTGGCGTACTGCGCCGCCAGTTCCACCAGGTAGTCGCTCTGCTGGCCGGTGTCGTAGAGCGGGTTCTGCTTGAGCGGCTCGGGGAACGTGCGGTACTTGTCGCGTTCGGACTGCGACAGCTTGCCGATCTTGACCATCCGGTCCAGGATCCACGACCAGCGCTCGACGGCACGGTGGCGGTTCGCCGCGTCGAGGGTGGGGTCGTAGAGACCGGCGCCCTTGAGGAGGGAGGCGAGGAACGCGGCCTGGCTCACGTTGAGCTGGCTGACGTCCTTGCCGTAGTACGCCTGGGAGGCGCGCTGGATGCCGTAGGTGCCGCGGCCGAACCAGCTGGTGTTGAGATAGCCCTCGAGGATCTGGTCCTTGCTCATCTGGTTGTCGAGCTTGAGGGCGATCATCGCCTCGGTGAACTTGCGGCTGACCGTCTGATTCTGGTTCAGGTAGACGTTCTTCACATACTGCTGGGTGATGGTCGAGCCGCCCTGGGTGTCTCCCTTGCCGACCGTGCGGTACAGGGCGCGGGTGAGGCCCTTCACGGAGATTCCGGGGTCGGAGTAGAAGCTCTCGTTCTCGGCGGCGAGGACCGCCCAGCGGACCTGCTCGGGTATGTCCTTCAGCGGCATCGCCTGGCGCTGCACCCAACCGGTGCGGGCCATGGGCGTGCCGTCGGACCAGAAGTAGACGTTGTCCTGCTGCGTGGCGTAGGTGTTGAGGTTCTGCGGGATGTCCGTGGCGGCGTAGGCGATGACGAGGAACGCCCCGCTCAGGCCTATGGAGCCCAGCACGGCACCCAGCCACTGGCGCCAGGAGGGCACCCAGCGCCGCCAGCCGGCGCGACCCGGCCGCGGGTACGCCGGCCGGAGCCTGCGGGCGATGGGCTTCAGCTTGCTGACGTACGGCGCGAAGGGCGCGGCGGCACGAGAGAGCGGTGAGCCGGCGGGGGGCTTCTTGCGCGAGCCGCGCCGGGGCGAAGTGGTGGGCTGAGCGGAGGTCTTGGGCCCAGGTGGCGGGGGTACCCGCAGCTGCATGGTGGCGTCCGGGCCGAGGGTCTCGTCGGCGTCCGGCTGCCGGGGCTTCACGGCCTTCAGCTGCATGGTGGCGTCCGGCGGCGGTGTCGCCCCGGCCTTCAGCCACATGGTGGTGGCCGAGTCGAACGGCGCCTCGGCCCCCGTCCCGTCCTCGGGGTGACGGCGCTTCGGCCGGTCCTGCCGACCCGACTGCCTCGTCCGGTCCGGTCGGTCCGGCTGGTCCTGGTGGTGGCGCGGGCGGTTCCCGCCCTCGCTAGTCACGCCAGGATCCGGCGTGCGCACGCCTCCGGCGCAGCCGGCCCCCTATTCGCTGCCATGCCTCGGTCACGACTGCGTCCCCCTCCGCACTCGTTGCTGCGTGCGCGGGCAGATACAGCTGCCACATATGTGGCTGCGAGCCCCCTTCACGGAGCCCCCCCTCACGATCTTGCTGCTCATCGCGGCTGTCATAAATTATCAGCGACTGGTGTGATCCCCCGGGACAGGAGTGGCACAGAAGTGGTCAAGCCGCGAATTCTGAGGAGATCTTAAGGAGATTTCGCGCCCCCACGACAGGCCGGGTTGCCCTTTGGGACACCTTCGAGATGACTTCGAGGTTCTGGGTCGGCCGCTGACCGACGGCTAATCTGTGGTCATGCCTCGCTACGAGTACCGCTGCCGCACCTGCGGCGACACCTTCGAAATGAGCCGCCCCATGGCGGAGTCCGCAGCTCCCGCGACCTGCCCCTCGGGCCACGACGACACGGTGAAGCTCCTGTCGGCCGTGGCCGTGGGCGGCACGGCCTCCAGCCCGGCACCGGCCCCGCGGGCGGGCGGCGGAGGCGGTTGCTGCGGCGGTGGCTGCTGCGGCTGAAACCGTCCTTCTGCGTTTGACACACCCTCTACTACGTTGGCGGGCCGCCCGCGTTTCACGATCCGCCGGACAAAAGCGCCTATTGACGGTCTGACTTACAGGCCGCCTATTTTTGACGTGTCGCCTTCAAAAACTCCCGCAGAATCCGCTCCCCGGCCAATACCCCGCGCTCGGGCAGAGCGCTGATCGCGGGCGCCGTCCATTCACAGTCCGCCAGTTCGCCGTGGCCCGGGCGCCAGCCCCGGTCCGCGGCGAGCAGCAGATCCGCGTCGAGCAGGGAGTCGCCGGCGGCGAGGGTGAGCACCGCACCCGTACGGCGGGCGACCTCGCGCACGGCCGCGCTCTTCGTCAGCGGCTTGGGCACCGCGTAGATCTTGCGGCCCTGCAACGACACCGTCCAGCCACGCTCCTCCGCCCAGGCGGCCAGTTCCTTGACCCACTCCTCGGGCAGCAGCTCACGCTCGACGACGAGGTAGGCGAACAGGTCCTCGGCCACCCGCTGCTTTCGCAGCCACACCGGGTCCGCGGTGGCAGCCAGATGCTCCCGCACCTCGGCGAGCGGCGCGCACTGGGCAGCGAGCCGTGCGAGCACCGCCGTGTGCCAGTCGGGGTCCGTCACGCCGTCCACGAGCAGATGGCCGCCGTTCGCGCAGATCGCGTACCGGGGGGCGGAGCCCGGCAGGTTGATGCGCTGGTACTGCTTGCGGGTGCGGGTCGTGGTCGGCACGAACACCGCACGGTCGCCGAGATCGGTGAGCAGCCCGGCGGCGGTCTCCGTCATATAGGACAGCGGCCTGCTCTCGTGCACCTCGACGCACAGCAGTCTCGGCGCCCTCGGGTCCGGCATGGTCAGCGCGAGCGCCGCCGACGAGTAGATCAGCGTACGGTCGAGGTCGCTCGCGACCAGGACGGGCCCCGTGACCGGGTCCGTGACGGGGCTCATGACGGTGCTCATACGGCCGTCACCGCCTTGCCGTCGGCGCCGGTGGCGCCACGCGTGTACCGGGGGTGGATCAGCCCCACGCAGCTGTACGGCAGCCCGTCGACCTCCTCGACCGGCACACCGCGCTGTTCGGCCAGCAGCCGCACATGGTCCAGATCGGCGCCCGCCCCGGCGCGCGCCAGTATCTTCCAGGGCACCCGGCGCAGCAGCACCCGGGTGGTCTCCCCCACCCCGGGCTTGACGAGGTTCACGTCATGGATGCCGTACTCCTCGCTGATGCGCTCCACCGCCGCCCAGCCCTCCCAGGTCGGCGTGCGGTCGCCGGCGAGCAGTTCCTTGGCCTGCGCGTCGACGGCGTCCCCGACCTCGGCGAAGAGGGCGGAGACGGCGTCGAGGAAGGCGGCCGACACATCCGCAGAGGCGAGCTCGCGGTAGAACTTCGCGCCGTGGTAGTCGTACGGGCCGACCAGGTCGGCGCGCAGCACCGTGCGCGAGATCAGCCCGGAGACGGTCGAGTTGAGGCAGGCGGACGGGATGAGGAAGTCCTCCCGGGTTCCGTACGTCCGCACGCAGGAGCCCGGGTCGGCGAGCACCGCTATCTCCGGGTCGAAGCCCGTGACGCCCTCGGCCGCCTCGAACTCGCCGATGGCCTCGGCGAGTTCCCGGGTGATGGCGCCCTTGCCCGTCCATCCGTCGACGAAGACGACATCGGCGGGGTCGTGGCGTTCCGCGAGGAAGCGCAGCGCGTTGGCGTCGATGCCCCGGCCGCGCACGATGGACACCGCGTAGTGCGGCAGGTCGAGGCCATGGCGGTGCTGGGCCCAGCGGCGCATCAGGACGCCGACGGGGGTTCCGGCCCGGGCCAGGGAGACCAGGACGGGACGCCGCCCCGGGCGCTCGGCGAAGACGGTCTCGGTGACCACGCCGACCGCCTGCGCGATCCGCGCGGCCGACACGTCAAGGGCCGCGTGGAACAGCTCCTGGTACCGGGCGCTCGGCTGGTACTCCACCGGCAGCGACTCGGCGTAGTGCGCGCCGCCGCTCTGGATCGCCTCCTCGCGCTCCTCGGTCGGTGCCTCCAGCGTCACGTCCGAGAGGTCCTGGAGCAGCCACCCGACCTCGTCCGGCGCGTACGAGGAGAAGGCGGGGCCGCGGAGGGGCTCGGACAGCATGGGGGGCCTTTCAAGGGCGTGCGGGGGCTCGGGCGCACGGGAGGACTCGGGCGCACGGGAGGACTTCGGTACATGGCTGGGGACGACCGCGAGCACGACGTGCGGGATGTGATGGGCCAGTTGGCGCAGAAGGCCGTCCGCGGCGTGCAGGGCGGGGGTGTCGGCCACGGAGTCCACGACCGCGAGGACGGCGTCGAATCCGGCGCCCGCGACGTTGTAGGCGTAGCGCTCACCGGGGCCGTCGGCCGGGTCGTCGTGTGCGGGGAAGACGATCCGGCTGCGGATCGCGTAGCCGGGGTCGTCCACCGCGAGGACGGGCGAGCGGGTGGTCGTGGAGTAGCGGACCTCGGCCGCCACGGTCCGCTCCAGCTCAAGGGCGAGGCGCAGCGGCGCGTACATCAGCTCCTCGAAGCCGAGCACCAGGACCCGCCGGGCGTCGCCGGGTATCGCCTCGGCGAGCCGTGCGGCCATGGCGGGCAACTCCCGCTCCAGGCGTGCCCGGTGCCCGGGCGTGAAGCCGTGCCGGCCGCCGTCGGGAAGACCGGGAGGCCAGCCGAGGCCGACCCGCTCGATCCGGCCGGCGTTCCGGGGGCCGGGGACGGCCGGCCGGGCGGCGGCCTCGTGCTCCGCGACCAGCGCACGGCCCTTCTCCAGCACGCCCTCCGGCAGCCGTACCGTGCCCGAGGCCGCCGCCAGCAGTTCCACGCGCGCGCCGGTCTCGTCCGCGAAGTCCTCCAGCCGCCCCAGATCGGCGGCCGAACGCATATCGACCAGGGAGACCACGACGTAACGTTTCCGCGGGTACCGCTCATGGAGGTCCCGGATCGTGTTCATGACCGTGTTGCCGGTCGAGAACTCGTCGTCGACCAGGACCAGCGGACCCTCGCCCGCCAGCAGTGCCGGGTCCTCCGGGAGCAGCAGATGCGAGGTGGCGTGGGAGTGGGACTCCTCGAACCCGCCCGCGCGGGCGACGCCCTCGACCGGGCGGCGGGTGGAGTGCAGACAGGGCGCGAGGCCCAGGCCGTCCGCGACCGCGTGCCCAAGGCCCGTGGCCGTCTCCGCGTACCCGAGGACGACAGCCCGGCGGGCCTCTTCGTCGCCCAGCAGCTCCCGCACCCGGCGGCCGAGGGCGAGCCCATGGCCGTAGACGACGGACGGGGACTGCGGGACGTGCTTGCCCAGCACGTTGGAGACGAGCAGATGCGCCCGCTTGGGGTTGCGGCGCAGCGCGAGTCCCAGCAGCTCGGGCAGTCGCTCGTCACCGGCGAGCTCGACCCCGAGCCGTTCGGCGACCCACGTCCCGGACCAAACCACGTTCTTCATTCTTTCCCTGTCGGTACGGCGGTGCGAAGGTACGGTGTGCGGCTGCGCACCGGCATGCGTCGCGGCCTCGGCGCTCACCCGGGCAGCCCGGCGGCCAGCAGCTCCACGAAGCCGATGTGCTCATGGGCGACACCGAAGACCTCGGCGCGCTGGAGGGTGCGCTCGGCCCAGGCGCGGTGCGGCTTCACCTCGTTCATCTTGTTCGTGTACGCGGAGCGCAGCACGCCCCCGCCGAGGCGCTCGGGCCGCAGGATGTCCTGGGCATCGCTGAACTCCTCGTGGCTGACGACCGACAGCGCGTGCACGGGCATCACGTGCGAGGGGTGGATGCAGGTCTTGCCGAGCAGCCCGTTCGCCCGGTCGAGGGCGATCTCGCGCAGGAGCCCGTCCATGTCGTGCTCGATGAGCGCCTCGCGCAGTTCCTCTTCCTCGCCCTCCAGGAACGGGCTGCGCCGCAGCTGCGGTTTGAACATCCGCTCCTGCACCCGGAAGTACTCCCACACGGGTCCGGTCACCGTGAACCCGGTTCCGTCGGCCCGCCCCAGGACATTGACCACGTCGGCGATCACCGAGGCGACGATCTGGACGTCGTAGGCGGTCATGTCGGGCGCTCTGCGCAGTCCGTAGGAGGAGCAGAAGTCCGTGACACCGAGACGCAGCGCGAGCACCCGGTCGCGGTACTTGTCCACGATGCGGAAGATTCCGGCCAGGGTCTCCCGGCGGGTCTCCAGGTAGAGCAGGTCCGGCGACTCCAGGACGGGCATGGCGAACAGCCGGTGCCCGCTCGCCGCCTCGGCACCGGTCAGCGCCTCCAGGAAGAGGGCGCCGCGCTCCTCGGTGAACTTCGGGAACACGAATCCGGACAGCAGCCGCACCGCCGGGCCGAGCCGGGCCACCAGGTCCGGGATCTGCTCCGGGGTCCGCACACGGACGAAGAGCAGCGGCAGTTCGGCGTCCTTGAGCAGGGACAGCTCGGTGAGCTGCCGTACCAGGTTCTCCTCGGCGTCCAGGACGTCCGCGTCACCGATGGAGTCCTCCAGGCACAGCACCATGGACACGACCCCGCGACCGGTCTGCTTGACCACGTCGTCGGCCAGCCGAGGACGGGTCGCCGGGCTGTACAGGGTGGCGCCGAGGGCCGCCGCGAGCACGGGCGCGGGGGAGTCCGCGGTGAACACGGCCGGTTCCCGGTGGAAGAGACGCTGCCGCTCCTCCGGGGCGATATGCCCGAAATGACGCATGAGACTCCCCCGTGGTACTGGACGGCCTGAATTGGAGTGGCCGGTAATAGTACGTAGAACTGTGTGTCATGGGTTCCCGTACGGCATGAAGTTCCGGTAACCCGGCCGTGACGACGGTACGGCCATGCCGGGCGCGGGGCCACACCCCGCGTTGTCGTGACCTTGTCCGAGAAGGCAGGATGACGCCATGACGCACGCGATGCTGAAGGGGTCGAACGTCCCGCTGAAGGCCACGGCGGTACGGGCGGTGCTGCGCTGGGCAGCGGGAGGGGGCGTCCCGGAGGTGGACGCCTCGGCGCTGCTGCTCGGCCCCGACGGGCGGGTGCGGTCCGACGAGGACTTCGTCTTCTACAACCAGCCCCGGCACCCTTCGGGAACGGTGCGGCTGCTCGGCAAGAAGCGCGAGGGCGACGGGCTCACCGAGGCCATCCAGACGGACCTGGCGGGCGTCGAGCCCGGTGTGGGGCGCATCCTGCTGGTCGCCTCGGCCGACGACGTCACCTTCGACCGGGTGCGGGGGCTGTCGATCGCGCTGCACGACGCGTCCGCGGCGGCCGACGGGGAGCCGCTCGCGTACTTCGACATCAAGCCGGAGACCGGGGCGGAGACCGCGCTGATCTGCGGGGAGCTGTACCGGCGTGGGGACGGCTGGAAGTTCCGGGCGCTGGGCGAGGGGTATTCCAACGGGCTGAAGGGCCTCGCGAACGACTTCGGCATCACGGTGGACGAGTCCGAGGAGGCCGAGGTTTCTGCGCCGCTGCCCCCTGAGCAGCCGGTGCCGGTCCAGCAGCCTGCGTACGGCTACCCCCAGCCGTCCTACGGGTACCCCCAGACCCAGCCGGTCGCGGGCAACGCCCCTGCCTACGGCTATCCCCTGGCGCCCCCGCTGCCCGACTTCCCTCTGCCGCCGCAGGGGCCCCAGTTCATCGGCCGCTAGCGTCTTGACCGGCGGTCCGCGGGGATTGCGCTGCGCTGGCCACGTCTGGGCCTGCGGCCCGCTGGAGTCTTTCGCGCAGTTCCCCGCGCCCCTCCCGGCGCACACACCCGTACGTGGCGCCCCGCAGGCCCGCCGTGGTTACTCGCGCAGTTCCCCGCGCCCCTCCCGGGGCACACACCCGTACGTGGCGCCCCGCGGGCCCGTCGTGGTCACTCGCGCAGTTCCCCGCGCCCCTATCAGGCCTATCCCGCCGCATTGCACCTGCGGGCACGTCGTGGTTCTCCGCGCAGTTCCCCGCGCCCCTATCGGGGCACACCGGTCCGTGAGGACCCGCGGGCCCGTCGTAGTCACTCGCGTACTTCCCCGCAGCCCTGCCGGGGCGCGAAGCCGTCCGTAGTGGCGTGGGCGCTGTTCAGATGTGGAGCTGTCGCGTGGAATGCGCGCGCAGCGCGCTCTTTGGGGGCGCGGGGAACTGCGCGAGCAACCACGATGGGCCCGCACGTTCCGGCGCACGTGAACCCACCCGACAGGGGCGCGGGGAACTGCGCGAACAACCACAGCGCACCCGCACGTCACAACCCGCAGGAACCCACCCGACAGGGGCGCGGGGAACTGCGCAAAGAACCGCAACGCACCCGCACGTTCCGGCGCACGTGAACCCGCCCGACAGGGGGGCGCGGGGAACTGCGCGAACAACCACAGCGCACCCGCAGCAAGCGCGCTACGCCTTCGCTTTGTAGCCCCGCCCCCACTGCAACCCCCACCCGTACAACCGGTCCAGCTCCGCCTGGAAGCCGTACACGAACTTCACCTCACGCCGCACCACGATCTCCCCCCTGATGTTCTCGATCATGACCACCGCACAGGACCGCGCCTGCGGATGCCGCTCATCGAGCCCGATCTCGATGCGCGGCCCGTTGTTCGGATACAGCGTGACGTGCGCATGCGTACGGTCGAACGCCGGCGTCTGGTCGTAGATGTAGACGAAGATCAGCAGCCGCTTGAAGTCATCCCGGTGATCCAGATTGACGAAGATCGTCTCGCCCGACCCGGACCCGAACCGGTCGTCGCCGCTGAGCTTGATGTAGGGCGGATCGTTGAGCTCCCCGAAGAAGCTGCCCAGCGGCTGCACCACGCCCTTGGTGCCGTCGGCCATCTCGTACATGCACCCCAGATCGAGGTCGACGTTCACCATGCTCTGCGTGTGCGCCTGCACGACCTCGGGAGTGAACAGCCGCAGCGGATGCCGCAGCAGGCTGCCCTTCTCGGGCGCCCCGATGTCGGACGTCCGCATCCGCCACGACAGGTTGATGCGGAGGTTGCCGCTCGCCGCCCCCTGCTTGGTGAGTGAGACCCGCTGGTGCCGTTTGGTCAGCTCGATCGAGTTGGTCGCCGCGCTGCCCGAGTCGAACTCCGTCGTCCGCCCGCGCCACAGGCTGTCCCAGATGCTCATGCCCGCCCCCTTGCCTGTCTACGGTCCAACAGCCGCGGGGCGGCCGTCGAGGACGTATCCGTCCTCCCGGCCGCCCCGAACAGAGCGTTCCTCACGCAGCCCCGCTCCACACCCGCGCAGCAGGCCCGGACGCGAGGGCCGTTGAAAAGGGCGCGTCACACGCCCGACGACACCTCAGCCTTCGCGTCCGAGCCCTCCGCTTTTCCCTCGGCCGCCGCGAGTGCCCGGTTGCGGCGCACGGAGGACCAGAAGGACAAGGCGATCAGCACGACGCCCACGAGACCGGTGATCACCTCGTTGATCTCGTGCTGGATGGTGACGAGGAGGATCACGGCCAGCGCGCCGATGGCGTAGTGCGCGCCGTGCTCCAAGTAGACGTAGTCGTCGAGGGTGCCCTGACGGACCAGGTAGACCGTCAGCGACCGCACATACATCGCGCCGATACCGAGGCCGAGCGCCATCAGCACGATGTCATTGGTGATGGCGAAGGCGCCGATGACGCCGTCGAAGGAGAACGAGGCGTCCAGGACCTCCAGGTAGAGGAACATGAAGAACGCCGCCTTGCCGGCCAGGAGGATCGCCGAGCGCTCCTTGCCGCTGCGCTTGGCCTGTTCCTCCTCCTCGTGCTCCCGCTCTTCCTCTTCCTCGAGCCGGTCCTCGAAGTACCCCGACAGACCGCCGACGATCATGTAGGTGATCAGGCCGGCGATACCGGAGATCAGGACCGTCTGCCCCTTGTCGACATGCGCGCCGCCGTGCTGGTGGGCGTGGACCGCGAAGGTCATGGAGGCGATCAGCAGGACGATCAGCGAGATGCAGACCGACAGCATGTCGACCTTGCCGAGCTTGGCCAGCGGGCGCTCGATCCAGCGCAGCCACTGGATGTCCCGGTCCTCGAAGATGAAGTCCAGGAAGATCATCAGCAGGAACATCCCGCCGAACGCGGCGATGGCCGGGTGCGCGTCGGTGACGAGCTGCTGGTACTGGTTCTTGTCGGTCAAAGCGAGGTTGACCGCGTCTATCGGGCTCTTCTTCGCCGTGATGGCGACGATCACGACCGGGAAGACCAGCCGCATACCGAACACCGCGATCAGCACGCCCACCGTGAGGAAGATCTTCTGCCAGAAGGCATTCATCTTCTTCAGGATTCCGGCGTTGACCACGGCGTTGTCGAAGGACAACGAGATCTCGAGGACGGACAGGATCGCCACGATGCCGAAGGCGGTCCACCCCCCGTACAGGACCGCTGCTGCCAGGCCGAGCGCAGTGATCACGAACGACCAGCCGAAGGTTTTCAGAAGCACTGGCTACCCAATCCGTATATCGAGGGGTCCCCCAAGCGGTGCCTGGAGGGTGTCTCCCCGTCGCCGTACCCGGCTTTACGAAACGTTGACTCCGAAGTCTAGAGCGATTCCCCGGAGTCCGGATGCGTACCCCTGTCCCACGGCCCGGAACTTCCACTCGCCCCCGTACCGGTAGAGCTCGCCGAAGATCATCGCGGTCTCGGTGGAGGCGTCCTCGCTCAGGTCGTAGCGGGCGAGCTCCTGGCCGTCGGACTGATTGACGACGCGGATGAACGCGTTGCTGACCTGGCCGAACGTCTGACCGCGCTCATCGGCCATGTGGATGGAGACCGGGAACACGATCTTGTCGCAGTGCGCCGGGACCTTGGCGAGGTCGATCAGGATCGACTCGTCGTCGCCCTCGCCCTCACCGGTCAGATTGTCGCCGGTGTGCTCGACCGAGCCGTCGGGGCTCTTGAGCTGGTTGTAGAAGATGAACCACTCGTCGCCGAGGACCCGGCCGCCTGCGCACAGCAGCGCGCTGGCGTCCAGGTCGAAGTCGGCGCCGGTGGTGGAACGCGCGTCCCAGCCGAGTCCGATCATCACCTGCGTGAGGTTCGGTGCGGCCTTCGAGAGGGAGACGTTTCCCCCCTTGGCGAGCGTGACGCCCATGATCCTGGTCCTCCCCGAGAAGGTGCTGCTCTGGTTGTCTGCACGTCCGGCGCCGCACTCAAACAGTGCGGCGCCGGACGATACGAGCTTGTTGCGGTGCCCCGGACGCCGACGTCCTGGGCGCTGACGTCTGAGACGCCGGCGTCTCAGACGTTGACGCCGAAGTCCTGCGCGATGCCGCGCAGGCCCGAGGCGTAGCCCTGGCCGATGGCACGGAACTTCCACTCCGCACCGTTGCGGTACAGCTCGCCGAAGACCATGGCGGTCTCCGTGGAGGCGTCCTCGCTCAGGTCGTACCGGGCGACCTCCTGCTGGTTGGCCTGGTTGACCACGCGGATGTACGCGTTGCGCACCTGACCGAAGGACTGCTGGCGGTTCTCTGCGTCGTAGATCGAGACCGGGAAGACGATCTTGTCGACGTCGGCCGGGACGGTGGCGAGGTTGACCTTGATCACCTCGTCGTCGCCTTCACCCTCACCGGTGAGGTTGTCGCCCGTGTGCTCGACCGAGCCGTCGGGGCTCTTGAGGTTGTTGAAGAACACGAAGTTCTGGTCGCTGCCGACCTTGCCCGTCGTGTTCAGCAGCAGGGCGCTGGCGTCCAGGTCGAAGTCGGTACCGGTCGTGGTGCGGGCGTCCCAGCCCAGACCGACGAGGACCGCGGTCATGCCCGGGGCCTCCTTGGTCAGCGATACGTTGCCGCCCTTGCTGAGGCTGACTCCCACGAGTCCCTCCATTGGTGTCCGGGGGCGGGGAGCCCCGTCGTGCGTTGGCAGTCGTGCGTTGGCGTCGGATCAACGAATCGATCCTAGTGACGGGTTCCCGCGCCCCGAAGGCCATGGAACCCGAGAATCACAGGGTGTCGAGCGCCTTCACGTACTCGTTCAGGTCACGCGCGTCCGGCAGATCGTTGACGACGGTCCACCGCACCACGCCCTCCTTGTCGATGATGAAGGTCCCGCGCACCGCACAACCCTTGTCCTCGTCGAAGACGCCGTAGTCGCGCGAAGTGTTGCCATGCGGCCAGAAGTCGGACAGCAGGGGGTACTCCAGACCCTCCTGCTCGGCGAAGACACGCAGGGTGTGGATGGAGTCGTTGGAGACCGCGAGGAGCTGGGTGTCGTCGTTGACGAACGTCGGCAGGTTGTCGCGCAGCGCGCACAGCTCGCCGGTGCACACGCCGGTGAAGGCGAAGGGGTAGAAGAGCAGGACGACGTTCTTTTGACCATGGAAGTCGGACAGCTTCACGGTCGCGCCGTGGTTGTCCTTGAGCTCGAAGTCGGGGGCCTTGTCGCCGACCTGGATCGCCATGGACCTGCATCCTTCCGCTGGGTCTGTTCGGGTGGAACCCACCCTACGCAGCCCGCGCGGCAGAACGCCGGGTGGGTTGTCGTGGATCAACCCACCCCGGCAGAGTCCGGCCCGGCCTGATCAGCCCGTCCGGGGGTCCCCCCTGCTCGAAGAGCTCGGGGGACCGAGGACGAGGCCGTTCAGGCCGAACGGGGGTCCGGGGGCGTGGAGCCCCCGTGCACCCCCGCCCCCGTCATGGGCATGCCCCAGCCATGGGCAACGCCCGCTGAACAGCCACCTGGCGGAGCGTCACCGCTTGGACTTGGCCCCCTTCGGCGTCACCAGCCGGGACCCGCTCCAGTCCTTGCCCACGCTGACACTCTTGGACGCCGACAGCCCCGCTGTCGTCGCGGCTTCAGAGATGTCGCTCGGCTCCACGTACCCCGTACGGCCCGTCTTCGGCGTGAGAAGCAGGATCGAGCCGCCTTCTTCGATGTACGTGGTGGCGTCCACCAGCGCATCCGTCAGGTCGCCGTCCTCGTCACGGAACCACAGCACCACGGCGTCGGCGACGTCGTCGTACTCCTCGTCCATGAGTTCACTGCCGACGACTTCCTCAATGGCCTCGCGGAGCTCCTGGTCGACGTCGTCGTCGTAGCCGATCTCCTGGACCACCTGCTCGGGCTGGAACCCCAGCCTCGCGGCAGGGTTCGTCCGCTCCTCCGCGTGGTCCGCGGTCGCGCTCACGGCTTGCCTCCTGATCATGTCTTGATGATTTCCTCAGCCACGCGCGTACGCGAAGCATTGGCCGTAGTCCACACGGGCGGGGCGGATCGCGCAAGTACCCGGCGGTTCGGACCGCCGAAACGGTGACGATCCCGGCCGTGTCGCCGCAACTCCAGGCACGGTATCGCGCTTCGAAGTGATCCACACCACACCGTTCTGCCCGGTTTGCGCATTCTGGAATCCTCTGGGGGTACGGGAGTCGAATGACTTTGCGGAACGCGTTCCACCCTCGGCGTATCGTTGCAATTTGATCGACTTGATTGACTTGATCCAGCTTGGCGAAGCTCGCCGCCCATGCTGCGGGCCGGTTACCCCGGAGTAGAGATGACGTGCCACTCCCCCGAGGTACACGATGGGGATCGGCACAGGCACATGGAAAAAATGGAAAAAGTGGCCCTCTGACAGGTAAGGAACAGCGTGGCTTCCGGATCCGATCGCAATCCGATCATCATTGGCGGCCTTCCGAGTCAGGTTCCTGACTTCGACCCCGAGGAGACCCAGGAGTGGCTCGACTCGCTCGACGCCGCCGTGGACGAGCGCGGCCGTGAGCGGGCCCGCTACCTGATGCTCCGTCTGATCGAGCGGGCCCGCGAGCGGCGCGTGGCCGTGCCCGAGATGCGCAGCACGGACTACGTCAACACCATCCCAACCAAGAGCGAGCCGTTCTTCCCCGGCAACGAGGAGATCGAGCGCAAGATCCTCAACGCCACCCGGTGGAACGCGGCCGTCATGGTCTCCAGGGCCCAGCGGCCCGGTATCGGCGTCGGCGGCCACATCGCGACCTTCGCGTCCTCCGCCTCGCTGTACGACGTGGGCTTCAACCACTTCTTCCGGGGCAAGGACGAGGGCGACGGCGGCGACCAGGTGTTCTTCCAGGGGCACGCCTCCCCGGGCATCTACGCCCGGGCGTACCTCCTGGACCGGCTCTCCGAACAGCACCTGGACGGGTTCCGCCAGGAGAAGTCCAAGAACCCGTACGGCCTCTCCAGCTATCCGCACCCGCGTTCGATGCCGGACTTCTGGGAGTTCCCGACGGTCTCCATGGGCCTCGGCCCGATCGGCGCGATCTACCAGGCCCGGATGAACCGCTACATGCACGCGCGCGGCATCGCGGACACCTCCAGGTCGCATGTGTGGGCGTTCCTCGGCGACGGCGAGATGGACGAGCCGGAGTCGCTCGGCCAGCTGACGATCGCCGCCCGCGAGGGGCTGGACAACCTGACCTTCGTCGTCAACTGCAACCTCCAGCGCCTGGACGGCCCGGTGCGAGGCAACGGCAAGATCATCCAGGAGCTGGAGTCGGTCTTCCGGGGCGCCGGCTGGAACGTGATCAAGCTGATCTGGGACCGCACCTGGGACCCGCTGCTGGCACAGGACCGGGACGGGATCCTGGTCAACAAGATGAACACCACGCCCGACGGCCAGTTCCAGACGTACGCGACGGAGTCCGGCGCCTACATCCGGGACCACTTCTTCGGCGACGACCACCGGCTGCGCGCGATGGTCGCGAACATGACCGACGACCAGATCCTGCACCTGGGACGCGGCGGTCACGACCACCGCAAGATCTACGCGGCGTTCAAGGCGGCCGTGGATCACCAGGGCCAGCCGACGGTGATCCTGGCCAAGACCGTCAAGGGCTGGACGCTGGGCCCGAACTTCGAGGGCCGCAACGCCACGCACCAGATGAAGAAGCTGACGGTCAGCGACCTCAAGCACTTCCGCGACCGTCTGCACCTGCCGATCTCCGACAATGACCTGGACTCCGGCCTGCCGCCCTACTACCACCCGGGCCGGAACTCGGAGGAGATCCAGTACATGCACGACCGGCGCAGGTCGCACGGCGGGTACGTGCCCACACGTGTCGTGCGCTCCAAGCCGCTGGCGCTGCCGGACGACAGCGCGTACGCGGCTGTGAAGAAGGGCTCCGGCCAGCAGTCCATCGCCACCACCATGGCGTTTGTGCGGCTGCTGAAGGACCTCATGCGGGACAAGGAGATCGGCAGGCGGTTCGTGCTGATCGCGCCGGACGAGTACCGCACGTTCGGCATGGACTCGTTCTTCCCGAGCGCGAAGATCTACAACCCGCTCGGCCAGCAGTACGAGTCGGTCGACCGTGAGCTGCTGCTCGCCTACAAGGAGTCGCCGACCGGGCAGATGCTGCACGACGGCATCTCCGAGGCGGGCTGCACGGCGTCGCTGATCGCGGCGGGCTCGGCGTACGCGACGCACGGCGAGCCGCTGATCCCGGTGTACGTCTTCTACTCGATGTTCGGGTTCCAGCGCACCGGCGACCAGTTCTGGCAGATGGCCGACCAGCTGTCGCGTGGTTTCGCCCTGGGCGCGACCGCCGGACGTACGACGCTGACGGGTGAGGGCCTTCAGCACGCGGACGGCCACTCGCAGCTGCTGGCCTCCACGAACCCGGCGTGCGTGGCGTACGACCCGGCGTACGGGTACGAGATCGCGTACATCGTGCAGGACGGCCTGCGCCGGATGTACGGGTCCTCGCCCGAGCACCCGCACGGAGAGGACGTCTTCTACTACCTCAGCGTCTACAACGAGCCGATCCAGCAGCCGGCCGAGCCCGCGGGTGTCGATGTGGAGGGCATCCTCAAGGGCATCCACCGCATCTCCGAGGGCACGTCGGGGACGGTGCCGGCGCAGATCATGGCTTCCGGCGTTTCCGTGCCGTGGGCTCTGGAGGCGCAGCGGATCCTCGCCCAGGAGTGGGGCGTACGGGCCTCCGTCTGGTCCGCGACCTCGTGGAACGAGCTGCGGCGCGAGGCCGTGAGCTGCGAGGAGCACAATCTGCTGCACCCGGAGGAGGAGCAGCGGGTGCCGTATGTGACACGGAAGCTGAGCGGGGCCGAGGGGCCGTTCGTCGCCGTGTCGGACTGGATGCGGTCGGTTCCGGACCAGATCGCGCGGTGGGTGCCCGGGGCGTACCAGTCGCTGGGCGCCGACGGCTTCGGCTTCGCCGACACGCGGGGGGCTGCGCGGAGGTTCTTCCACATCGACGCGCAGTCGGTCGTGGTCGGGGTGCTGGCCGAGCTGGCGAAGGCGGGGCGGATCGACCGGTCGGTGCTGAAGCAGGCGGTCGACCGGTATCAGTTGCTGGATGTTTCCGCGGCCGAGCCGGGGGTTGCGGGCGGCGACGCGTGACGCTGCGCTCGGCCTGAGCGGTTGCAAGGGCGGCGCGGCCTTCGGGCCGCCGCCCTTGTCCCGGCACGCGGTCGCCTGCGGGCGCGGTGTGGTGTTTCGCGCAGTTCCCCGCGCCCCTGATCAGACACGTCGTCGACTGCGGGCACGTCGTGGTTCTTCGCGCAGTTCCCCGCGCCCCTATCGGGCGCATTCCGCCGTGCTGTCCCTGCGGGCACATCGTGGTTGTTCGCGCAGTTCCCCGCGCCCCCATCGGGTACACCCCGCCGTAATGCCCCTGCGGGCACGTCGTGGTTGGTCGTGCTCGCGTGGTGACGTCTCGCAGCGACAGGCCCGCGCCCCCTCAGGGGCGCGGGGAACTGCGCAACCAGCCACGGTGCACCGCGGGTGAAGACGCGCCTGATCAGGGGCGCGGGGAACTGCGCAAAACTGCACACCGCGCCCGCAGGCGACCGCGTGGGGTCAGATATGGGCCGCCCCCGCCCCCGCCTCCGCGTTCACGCCCCGCTTGGTGAACAGCGCGACCAGGACCGCCACCGCGGCGACCCCCGCCGCGACCAGGCACGCCAGGCTCATCCCGGAGATGAACGTGTCGTGGGCGACGCCCGCGATCTTCTCGGCGATCAGCGCGGGCGTGCCCTTCGCCACCGGTGCCACGCCCTGCTGGACGGCGCCCGAGACCTGGTCGAGCTGGGTGGAGGTGAGCGGCGGGAGCTTGGCCGCGGCCCAGTTGCCCGGGAGGTCGTGGTCGACGCGGGAGGCCATGACCGCGCCCAGCACCGCGGTGCCGAGGCTGCCGCCGATCTGCATCGCGGCCTGCTGGAGACCGCCCGCGACACCCGAGAGCTCCATGGGCGCGTTGCCGACGATGACCTCGGTGGCGCCGACCATCACAGGGGCGAGGCCGAGGCCGAGCAGGGCGAACCAGATGGACATGACGGCGCTGCCGGTGCCCGCCTCCAGCTTCGACATGCCGAACATCGCGACCGCGGTGAGGACCATGCCGCCCGCCAGCGGTATGCGCGGTCCGGCCTTGGTGATCACGGCGCCCGCGAGCGGGGAGCCGACGATCATCATGCCGGTCAGGGGCAGCAGGTGCAGACCCGCGTCGACCGGGCTCATGCCGTGCACGTTCTGCAGGTAGAAGGTGACGAAGAACAGGCCGCCCATGAAGGCGATGGCCATGAGGACCATGAGGACGACGCCCGCCGACAGCGGCACCGAGCGGAACAGTCCCAGCGGGATCAGCGGCTCCTTCACCCTCGTCTCCCAGACGGAGAAGAGAACGAACCCGAGCACGGACGCGCCGATGAACAGCCAGGTCTTGCCGTCGCCCCAGCCCCAGGCCGGCGCCTTGATGAGCGCCCAGACCAGGCAGAACATGGCGCCCGACAGCAGCACGATGCCCAGCAGATCGAAGGAGCGCGGAGCGTTCTGCGCCCGGTGGTCGGTGAGGATCAGCGCACCGAGGACCAGCGCGAGCGCTCCGACGGGCACGTTGATGAAGAACACCGACTGCCAGCTGACGTGCTGGACGAGGAGTCCGCCGAGGATCGGGCCGCCCGCGGTGGAGGCACCGATGACCATGCCCCAGATACCGATCGCCATGTTCAGCTTCTCGGCCGGGAACGTGGCCCGCAGCAGACCGAGCGCGGCCGGCATGAGCAACGCGCCGAACAGGCCCTGGAAGACGCGGAAGGTGATGACGAGGGAGATGCTGTTGGACAGCCCGATGGCTCCGGAGGCCGCGCCGAAGCCGACCACACCGATCAGGAAGGTCTGCCGGTGACCGAAGCGGTCGCCGAGCTTGCCTGCGGTGATGAGGGTGACCGCGAGGGCGAGGAAGTAGGCGTTGGTGATCCACTGGACGTCGGCGAAGCTGGCGCCGAGGTCCTTGGCGATGGCCGGGTTGGCGATGGCCACGATGGTGCCGTCGAGGGCCACCATCATGACGCCGACGGCGACCGTGATGAGGGTGAACCACGGGTGTCCGCGCAGTCCGCGCAGTCCGCGATCCGGCGCCCGATCCGGCTCGGTGGCCGACGGGTTCGCCGCTTTGCCTCCCGGTTCCGTCGCGTCGACGGTGGTCTGACTAGTCATGCGTTCGAGGTTAGTGTCAGCCTCTGACAATTGACCAACCATTTCACAAGTCGGCAACTGTCACGTCGCTCACAGATAGTCTGAACTGGGCAGATGAACGAAATGAGGACACATGGAGACGGCGCGGCGACCAGGGCTGCGTGAACGCAAGAAGCAGCGCACACGGGACACCCTGCTGCGCACGGCCCTGGAGCTCTTCCTCACTCAGGGGTACGAGCGCACGACGGTGGACGAGATCGCCGAGGCCGCGGACGTTTCGCAGCGCACCTTCTTCCGGTACTTCGCCGGCAAGGAGGAGGCCGTCTTCTTCCCGCACGACCTCGCCGCGTCGCACTTCGTGGACGCGGTGCGCGCCCGGCCGCACCACGAGGCGCCCCTGGAGGCGCTGCGGCAGGCCGTCCTGGAGGGCTGGGACAGCATCGGCGAGGCGCTCGAACAGGTCATCCCGGTCGAACTCCACCTGCGCACTTACCGGTTGATCGAGTCAACACCGGTCCTGCTCGCCACCCATCTGCGCCGTTCGGCGGAGGTGGAGGAGGAAGTCGCACGCGTGATCGCCGAACGCGAGGGCGTCGATGTGGACTCGGACCCCCGGCCACGGGTCGCGGTGGCCCTGTTCGGCGGGGTGATGCGGGTCACCGAACGGCTGTGGAGCGAGCGGGACGACATCAGCGTGGCCGCCATGCGTGAGCTGACGGCCTCGTACCTCGACGCCGTGGGCCCCTCCTTGGCGGAGAAGTGGCGCGTGGAGTGATTCCGCACCGGCTTCGTTCAATTCATGGTCATTACTGGCATTTTCGGTCACTTGCCAACACTTCCTGACACTTCCGCCCACCCCCCGCACCTTCCGGTCGCGTCAAGCGAATTTCGACGGAACGGCGACGGACGTGTGGCGGACACGGCCGACGGAGTGAAGTCGCGGTGACCTTGAGTACCAAGTGACGTACGACTCATCGACCTACCGTGACGATGAGACGCAAAGCACGTCCGTTTTGCCGCAATTGACTCTCTTGAAACGTGAGACGGGTCACTCGGTTAACGCGAGACACTCCCGTTCTCCTAGTGTGTCCTTTCAGTGACTTCCTTCGATACCTCCCCGCAACTCAATGTCTGGCGCGCGCTGCTCGCGCTGGGCGTGGTCTTCGTGATGCTCGCGACGACCGGCTGGACCGCCGTGCGCACCCACCCCGGCACCACGCCCCTCCAGGCGTCGCGTACCGCATGGGAGCGCGGGCAGATCGCCGGGCACAGACTGCCGGACCCCGGCAGTTCCCCGGCCCTGCTCTCGCGGTTCTTCGCCTCGCTCAGCGCCCAGCAGCGCTCCCGGCTCGCCCACCGCTACCCGCTCGCGGTCGGCAATATGAACGGGGCGCCCGTACAACTGCGCTACCAGGCGAACCGCATCGCCCTCGACCAGCAGCGCAAGGTCGAACACGCCCGGATGCACGACAACCGTCTGTCGCCCCTCGGCCAGCAGGACGCGGGCCGCCTCATGCACCGCTACGAGGCGCTCTTGCAGAAGGGCCGCGACTTCCTGGCCTTCGACCCGGACGGCTCGGGCCGTATCGCCGAGGTCTTCGGGAACCTGGACAAGGCGCGGCGCATCTCGGTCGTCGTCCCCGGCGTCGACACCGACCTCCTCACCTTCCAGCGCACCTCCCGCCCATACTCGGCGCCGGTCGGCATGGCCACGTCGCTGTACGCGGCGGAGCGCGCGGCGAGCCCCACGACCCGTACGGCCGTGATCGCGTGGGCGGACTACACCTCGCCCGACGGGCTCGGCGTGGATGCCGCGACCGCGACACGCGCGAGGGAGGGCGCGGTCCGGCTGAACGCGCTCGTCCGCGCGCTGCCCGGCCGCTCCCCCGTCCAGCTGTACTGCCACAGCTACGGCTCGGTGCTGTGCGGGGTCGCGGCGCACTCGCTGCCCTCCCGCGTGTCCGACATAGCGGTGGCGGGCAGCCCCGGCATGCGGGCCCAGACGGCCGCGGGACTGCACACCAGCGCCCGCGTGTGGGCCATGCGGGACGCCGGCGACTGGATCCAGGATGTGCCCCACGTCGAGGTCGGCGGCCTCGGCCATGGTGCCGACCCGGTGTCCCGGGCCTTCGGGGCGAGGCTGCTCTCCGCCCGGGGCGCGGACGGCCACGCCGGCTATTTCGCGCCGGGCACCGACAGCGTGCGCAACTTCGCGGAGATCGGGGTTGGCGCGTACCACGCGGTCGACTGCGCCGCACAGGACGACGCCTGCTCGGCGGGTTTGTCCGGTGCGGGGTCTGCCCGACGCGCGTAGAAGAAGAGGAATTGCGGTCCGCCAGGGGAGGCGACGGAGGAGCACGTGCCGCATACGATGAGCCACATGGGTGACGTACTGGCCGGATTTCATGCCGCCTGGGAGTTTCGGACCGACTCCGTGCTCATCCGCTTCGAACGGGGAATCCGTACGCCGAAGCTGCTCCAGGCTCTCGGTGAACGCCGTATCCCCTTGGAGGCGATCACGGGGGTCACGCTCGCGCCGGGCAGGCGCGGGAGCATGGTCCTGCGCGCGGTGCCGAGACCGGGTGCCGATCCGCTGATGGAGGCGGCTGCGGGGCAGCTCAAGGAGACCTGCGACCCCTACCGGCTGGTCCTGCCCGCCGACCGTGCGGCCCTCGCCGAGCAATACGCGAACCGGCTGCGCTCACTGCTACCGGTGGACGAGGAGCCGGCCGAGCGGTTCCTGGTGGCGCCGCCCGAGGCTCCGCTGCGGTTCAAGGCGTACGACGGGAAGGCCGCGTTCGACGGGAAGGCGGTGTCCTTCCACTGGTTCTGGACGGGGGCCTCCACCGCCAAATGGAAGGCCGGCGACCAGAGTTTCCCGGTCACCGGCCTCAGCGGGGTCGAGTGGCACTCCCCCGAGATCTCCAAGGGCCATCTACGGCTGCTGCGGCGCGAGACCGCTGGCCCGGAGGGGACGGCCGCGGATCAGGATCCCGCCGCCGTGGTGTTCGGGCTGGGGTATGGGCCTGTCCACGAGTCGCTGCCGTTCGCGGCGGCGGTGCTCGCCGCCGCGCGGGCGACGGGTGGTGTGCCGGCCATGGTGCCCGCGGGCGTGTCCTCCGTCGCCGCCGGGGCTCGGCGGGATCCCGCGGACATCGCCGAGCGGATTCGGCATCTCGGGGAGCTGCATGCGGCGGGGCTCGTCACGGACGAGGAGTTCTCTTCCAAGAAGGCCGAGCTGCTGGCCGAGCTGTGACCCCGGGGCGGGGGCGCTTTGCGCGGTTCCCCGCGCCCCTGAGAGGCGAGCTTCGCGCGCCCCTCGTACCCGCGACTACTCCCTGTCCGTCGCCGTGAAGGTCATGTCGGGGTAGCGTGCGCCCGCGACCTTGGCCGCGATGGGGTCCAGGAGAGAGAGTTCCTCGGCGGTCAGGGTGATGTGCGTCGCCGCCACGTTCTCCTCGACGCGGGTGCGCTTGGTCGTGCCCGGGATCGGGACGACCGGGAGGCCGTGCACCGTGGACTGCTGCTGCACCCAGGCCAGCGCTATCTGCGCCGGTGAGGCGTCGTGCGCCTTGGCCACGGCCCGGATCGGCTCCAGGAGCGCCACGTTGGCAGCCGCGTTCTCGCCCGTGAAGCGCGGCAGCGTACGGCGGAAGTCCTCGTCCGTGAGCTCGGTGACGGCGTTGGAGAAGGAGCCGGTGAGGAAACCGCGGCCGAGCGGCGAATACGGCACCAGGGCGACGCCGAGCTCCGCGGCAGCCCCCACCACGTGGGCCTCGAGGTCTCGGCTGAACAGCGACCACTCGGACTGCACCGCCGCGATCGGGTGGACCGCCTGGGCCGCCCTCAGCTCACCGGCCGTGACCTCGCTCAGGCCGAGGTGCTTGACCTTGCCCTCGCGTACCAGCTCCGCCATGGTGCCGACGGTCTCCTCGATCGGCACGTTCACATCGCGGCGGTGCATGTAGTAGAGGTCGATCACCTCCACGTCCAGCCGCTTCAGGCTCGCCTCGACGCACTGCCGGATGTACGGCGCGTCGTTGCGGATGATCCGCTTCGTCGGTTCGTCGGGCACCGTCGAGATCCCGAACTTCGTGGCGACGACCAGCTCGTCCCGGTGCGCCTTGAAGAAGGGGGACAGGAACTTCTCGTTCTCCCCCACCCCGTACATGTCCGCCGTGTCGAAGAGCGTCACGCCCAGCTCCAGCGCCCGCTCCAGGGTGGCGCGTGACTCCCCAGCGTCCGAGGGGCCGTACGCCCAGCTCATGCCCATGCAGCCAAGGCCCTGCACCCCGACCTCGGGGCCGTTCCGGCCGAGCCGCACCTTCGCTGTACTGCTGTCGGTCATCGGGACCTCTCCGACACCGGGGCGCGCCCGGCGTCCGCGTAGAAATCGATCTTGCGGTTGAGCACGGTGAGCGTGTCCTGGAGCTCCGCGATCCGGGCGAGCACGTCCCGGCGGGTCGCCTCCAGGAGCTCGTAGCGCTGGGCGTACGTGTCATGGCCGGCGCGCACCAGTTCGGCGTAGCGGACCATGTCCGCGACGGGCATGCCTGTGTGCCGGAGCTTGCCGACGAGGTCCAGCCAGTCCAGGTCGGCGTTGCGGTAGCGGCGCTGGCCGGTGTGCGAGCGGTCGACGTGGGGCATCAGCCCGATCCGCTCGTACCAGCGCAGGGTGTGTGCCGTCAGGCCGGTGAAGGCGACGACCTCGCTGATGGTGTAGCTGTCCTGCCCGTCGGGGCGGGGGTGCGGCTCGGGCGGTACGGAGCAGATGTCGCTTCTGCCGGCGGCCGCCTCGGCCAAGGTCTCCATCACCGTCATGGTCCCCACGCTAGGACCTTCGAGTGCACTCCAAGCAAGCGGAATACAGCGAAATCGAGAGGACCCGGCCGCACGTGCCGGACGTGGCACTAGCGTGCATCTCATGGATCTTGTACGCCGAGCCAGGACCGAGGACGCCGAAGAGCTGCTGCGATTGCGCCAGGTGATGCTGGACTCCGTCTTCGCCGACGGTTCCTCCACCCAGTGGCATGCGGAGTCCCTGCCGACCGTGCGCCGACGGCTCTCCGATCCGGACGGGGGCTTCGCGGCGTTCGTGATCGACCACCCGGAGCGCCCGGGGGCGCTCGCGGCGCTGGTGGTGGGGACGGTCGAGTACCGGATCGGCCGGGCGGACAACCCGCACGGCCGGGTGGGGCACGTCTTCAGCGTGGCCACCGACCCCGGCGCACGGCGGCGTGGCTACGCCCGCGCCTGTATGGAGACCCTGCTGGACTGGTTCCGCGAGCAAGGGGTCGGGCAGGTCGATCTGAACGCGTCCGCGCAGGCCGAGCCCCTGTACGCGTCCCTCGGCTTCGTCCGCAAACCGGACCCCTCGATGCGGCTGGCGCTGTGAAGCGCATAGATTCGTAGGCATGTCCTCCCTGCGCAGCCTGGCACTGATCGACGACTGGCCCGTCCCCACCGCCGCCGCGGCGGTCGTCCGTGCGGACGGCACCGTGCTCGGCACGCACGGTCCGGTCGGCCACCGCTTCCCGCTGGCCTCGGTGACCAAGCCGCTCGCCGCGTACGCCGTCCTCGTCGCGTACGAGGAGGGGGCGGTCGAGCTGGACGAGCCCGCCGGGCCGCCCGGCTCGACGGTCCGTCATCTCCTCGCGCACACCTCCGGCCTGGCCTTCGACGAGCACCGGGCCACCTTCGCTCCCGGGCAGCGGCGGCTGTACTCGAACGCCGGGTTCGAGGTGCTGGGCGACCATGTCGCCAAGGCCACGGACATCCGGTTCTACGAGTACGCCCGGCAGGCGGTGTTCGAGCCGCTGGGCATGGCCTCGACCGGCATCGACGGCTCTCCGGCCAGGGACGGCGTGTCGACGGTCGAGGACCTGGTGCGGTTCGCGGCGGAGGTGCAGGCCCCGCGGCTGCTGGACGCGCGGACCGTGGCGGAGGCGATGACGGTGCAGTACCCCGGCACGAAGGGTGTACTGCCCGGGTACGGGCACCAGAACCCCAACGACTGGGGGCTGGGATTCGAGATCCGCGGCTCCAAGTCACCGCACTGGACGGGGAGTTCGTCCTCCCTTCGGACCTTCGGGCACTTCGGGCAGTCCGGCACCTTCCTGTGGATCGATCCGGACGCGGGGGTGGCATGCGTCGCCCTGACGGACCGGGCGTTCGGGCCGTGGGCGGTGGAGGCCTGGACGCCGTTCGCTGACGCGGTGCTGGCGGAGTTGGGGTAGCGCCCCTGGAGAGCGCGCTACGCGCGCATCTCCTGCGGCCTCAGGCGTACAGGGAGCTCGGGGTGTGGTTCATGCCATTTCCCAGAGCAGTAGCTCCGCCGGGGTGAAGGCCACCGCCTCCAGGTCCCTTCCGTTCGTGATCCGGACCGCGTCGCCCGGGCCCAGGTCCCTGTCCGCGAGCCGTACGTCTCCCCGTACCACGTGGAGGTAGACCCGCGGAGCGTCCGGGACCGCCGTGCGTTCGCCCCGGGCCAGGCGGCGTACGTGGAGCATCGCGCCCGCGTGCGGGAGTGCGTACGGGGTGGCGTCGGCGATGCCTCTGACCACCGCGTAGTCCGGGGCGCCGCCCGGTTTCCGGGGGGACAGCCACATCTGGACGAAGACCAGGGGGACGTCGGCCTCGTTGCGTTCCACATGGCGGACGCCGGCCGCCGCGCTCAGGTGCTGGACGTCTCCGGGACCGATCACCGATGTATGGCCCGCCGAGTCGCGGTGGGTCAGTTCGCCCCGCACCACCCAGGTGACGATCTCCGTGTGGCTGTGCGGGTGCTCATCGAAGCCGGCGCCGGGGGCGAGCCGCTCTTCGTTGCACGCGATGACCGCGCCGAAGCGGAGGTTGTCAGGGTCGTAATGCGGGCCGAAGCTGAAAGCGTGCAGGGATTCGATCCCAGCCTCCGGGTCCCCTCCGCGGTAGCGCTCTCCCGCGCGCCGTACGTCCATCACAGCCCCCACGGTAGCCCGCTGAACCCCTCCCTCCGGGACCCCGTCCGCACGGTCCCGGCCCGATAAGGCAGTCTTGTCCCCGTGCCCGAACCCGAAGTCAGCCACGCCGAACACGCAGCGCATTCCGTCCATCCACACGCCGCGACCCTGAAGCGGCTGGAGAAATCCTCCGGAAGTCTCGCCGCGCAGGCCATCGCGCGCATGGACGAGACGCTGACGTGGTACCGGGCGATGCCACCGGAGAACCGCTCATGGATCGGTCTGGTGGCCCAGGCCGGCATCGCCGCGTTCACCGAGTGGTTCCGCCACCCGGACTCGCCCCAGGCCATCTCCACCGACGTCTTCGGCACCGCGCCCCGCGAGCTGACACGGGCCATCACGCTGCGGCAGACCGTGGAGATGGTGCGGACCACCATCGAGGTCATGGAGTCCGCCATCGACGAGGTGGCGGCCCCCGGTGACGAGTCCGTGCTGCGCGAGGCGCTCCTCGTGTACGCCCGTGAGATCGCCTTCGCCACCGCGCAGGTCTACGCACAGGCCGCCGAGGCACGAGGCGCCTGGGACGCGCGCCTCGAGTCGCTCGTCGTCAACGCCGTGCTGAGCGGGGAGGCCGACGAGGGCGCCGTCAGCCGGGCCGCCGCGCTGGGCTGGAACTCTCCCGAACATGTATGCGTGGTGCTGGGTACGGCGCCCGACGGTGACAGCGAGCTGACGGTCGAGGCCATCCGGCGGGCCGCCCGGCACGCCAAGCTCCAGGTCCTCACCGGGGTGCTCGGGGACCGGCTCGTGGTGATCGCCGGGGGCAGCGACAACCCGATCGCCGTCGCCAAGTCGCTGATCGGTCCGTTCGCCGCGGGTCCCGTCGTCGCCGGGCCCGTCGTGCCCGATCTCCTCGCCGCGACCCGCTCCGCGCAGGCCGCCGCCGCGGGGCTCAAGGCGTGTTCCGCCTGGCAGGACGCACCGCGGCCGGTGCTGGCGGACGATCTGCTTCCGGAGCGCGCGATCGCCTCCGACCCGAGTGCGCGCGAACAGCTGGTGGAGGAGATCTACAGACCACTGGAGGAAGCGGGATCCGCCCTCCTGGAAACCCTCAGCGTGTATCTGGAACAGGCGTCCAGTCTCGAAGGGGCGGCGCGAATGTTGTTCGTTCACCCGAACACCGTGCGCTACCGGCTCCGACGTGTGACTGACGTCACCGGCTGGTCACCCTCTGATGTACGCTCCGCGTTCACCTTGCGGATTGCGCTCATTCTGGGTCGGCTGACCGAGGGGGATCCTCAGGCATAGGCTTTTGTCGAGGGTCCACAAAACCCCTTGCCGTTCTTCGTCCCTGTCCCCACGGGCGGCCCAGGCCGCCCTCAAGAGAGAGTGTGAGAGTGCTCGTACTCGTCGCTCCCGGCCAGGGCGCTCAGACGCCTGGCTTCCTGACTCCCTGGCTGGACCTGCCCGGTGCCGCCGACCGCATCGCCTCCTGGTCGGACGCCATCGGGCTCGACCTGGCTCACTACGGCACGCACGCGGACGCCGACGCCATCCGGGACACCGCCGTGGCCCAGCCGCTGCTGGTCGCCGCAGGTCTGCTGTCCGCCTCGGCACTCGGTACGGGACCGCTTGCCGCTGACGCGGCGGGTGCCCCGGGCGCCGTCGCCGGTCACAGCGTCGGTGAGATCACCGCCGCCGCCTTCGCGGGCGTCCTCGACGACACCTCCGCGCTGACGCTGGTCCGCCGCCGGGGACTTGCGATGGCCGACGCCGCCGCCATCACGCCCACGGGCATGTCGGCGCTGCTCGGCGGCGACCCCGAGACGACGATCCCGCATCTGGAGAAGCTGGGCCTGACCCCGGCGAATGTGAACGGTGCCGGGCAGATCGTCGCGGCCGGCACCCTGGAGCAGCTCGCCGCCCTGGCGGAGGACAAGCCGGAGGGTGTGCGCAAGGTCGTCGCGCTCAAGGTCGCCGGTGCCTTCCACACGCGCCACATGGCCCCCGCGGTCGACGCCCTCGCGCAGGCCGCCGAGGCGCTGACGCCCGCCGACCCCCGTCTCACCTACGTCTCGAACAAGGACGGGAAGGCCGTCGAGACCGGCGCCGAGGTGCTCCAGCGCCTGGTCGGCCAGGTCGCCAACCCGGTCCGCTGGGACCTGTGCATGGAGACTTTCGAGAAGCTCGGGGTGACCGCGCTGCTCGAGGTGTGCCCCGGCGGCACCCTCACCGGCCTCGCCAAGCGCGCGCTGCCCGGAGTCAAGACCCTTGCCCTGAAGACCCCTGACGACCTCGACGCCGCTCGCGCGCTCATCGCCGAGCACGGCGCCTGATAAGGAGCCCGTGAGCATCGTGAGCATGTCGAAGATCAAGGCGCACAAGGGCGCGCCGTACGCGCGCATCATCGGCGTGGGCGGCTACCGCCCGGTCCGGGTGGTGCCCAACGACGTGATCCTGGAGAAGATCGACTCCTCCGACGAGTGGATCCGCTCCCGCTCGGGCATCGAGACGCGGCACTGGGCGAACGACGAGGAGACCGTCGCCGCCATGTCCGTCGAGGCGGCGGGCAAGGCGCTCGCCGACGCGGGCATCGGCGCCGAGCGGATCGGCGCGGTGGTCGTCTCCACCGTCTCGCACTTCGCCCAGACCCCAGCCGTCGCCACCGAGATCGCCGACAAACTCGGCACGGACAAGGCCGCCGCCTTCGACATCTCGGCCGGCTGCGCGGGCTTCGGCTACGGCCTCACGCTCGCCAAGGGCATGGTCGTGGAGGGCTCCGCCGAGTACGTCCTCGTCATCGGCGTGGAGCGGCTGTCGGACCTGACGGACCTCGAGGACCGGGCCACCGCCTTCCTGTTCGGCGACGGCGCCGGTGCGGTCGTGGTCGGCCCGGCGCACGAGCCGCACATCGGCCCGACCGTGTGGGGCTCGGAGGGCGACAAGTCGGAGACGATCAAGCAGACGCTGCCCTGGAACGCGTACCGGGTCGGTGATCTCTCCGCGCTCCCGGTGGACGACGAGGGCAACCTCAAGTTCCCCGCGATCACCCAGGAGGGCCAGGCGGTGTTCCGCTGGGCCGTGTTCGAGATGGCGAAGGTCGCCCAGCAGGCGCTGGACGCGGCCGGGATCAGCGCGGACGACCTGGACGTCTTCATCCCGCACCAGGCCAATGTGCGGATCATCGACTCGATGGTGAAGACACTCAAGCTGCCGGAGCACGTCACGGTCGCGCGTGACATCCGTACCACCGGCAACACCTCGGCCGCCTCGATCCCGCTCGCGATGGAGCGGCTCCTGGCGACCGGCGAGGCGAAGAGCGGCGACACCGCGCTCGTCATCGGCTTCGGGGCGGGTCTCGCGTACGCCGCGACGGTCGTTACCCTCCCCTAGGCACTCCGCACCGGGATGCTGTGATCCGGTGCGGAAACCGCAGACACCCTGCCGCTCACGCGGCGGGCGCACACCCTCTGGATAGCTACGAAGGAGCGCCTGACATGGCCTTCACTCAGGAAGAGATCGTCGCCGGTCTCGCCGAGATCGTCAACGAGATCGCCGGCATCCCCACCGAGGACGTCCAGCTGGACAAGTCCTTCACCGACGACCTGGACGTCGACTCGCTGTCCATGGTCGAGGTGGTCGTCGCCGCCGAGGAGCGCTTCGACGTGAAGATCCCGGACGACGACGTCAAGAACCTCAAGACCGTCGGCGACGCCGCCGAGTACATCCTCAAGCACCAGGCCTGATCGACCGATCACCTGGGCGGACAGCCAGAGCAGTCAGCCCGGTGATCAGGCCGTTGCCCCGCCACCCGGCGGTGGCGCCGCTTAATCCTCGCATCCGTTGGAGAAAGAATTCCCGTGAGCTCGACCAATCGCACCGTGGTCGTCACCGGTATCGGCGCAACCACACCGCTGGGTGGCGACGCAGCCTCTACCTGGGAGGGTCTGGTCGCCGGCAAGTCCGGTGTCGGCCCCCTGGAGCAGGAGTGGGCCGCTGAGCAGGCAGTCCGTATCGCCGCGCAGATCGCCGTGGAGCCGACCGAGGTCATTCCGCGGCCCCAGGCGCGCAAGCTGGACCGCTCCGCGCAGTTCGCGCTGATCGCGGCCAAGGAAGCCTGGGCGGACGCCGGTTTCACCGACCGGGCGGGCGAGGACCCGAACGTCGACCCCGACCGTCTCGGCGCCGTGATCGCCTCCGGCATCGGCGGTGTGACCACCCTGCTCGACCAGTACGACATCCTGCGGGAGAAGGGCGTACGCCGCGTCTCCCCGCACACCGTACCGATGCTGATGCCGAACGGCCCCTCCGCCAACGTGGGTCTGACCGTGGGCGCCCGCGCCGGTGTGCACACCCCGGTCTCCGCCTGCGCGTCGGGCGCCGAGGCCATCGGCTACGCCATCGAGATGATCCGTACGGGCCGCGCCGACGTCGTCGTCGCCGGTGGTACGGAGGCGGCGATCCACCCGCTGCCGATCGCCGCGTTCGGCAACATGATGGCGATGTCCAAGAACAACGACGACCCGCAGGGCGCCTCGCGTCCCTACGACGTCGACCGCGACGGCTTCGTCCTCGGCGAGGGCGCGGGCGTCCTGGTCCTGGAGTCGGCCGAGCACGCCGCACGGCGCGGCGCCCGCGTCTACGCGGAGGCGGTCGGCCAGGGCATCTCCGCCGACGCGCACGACATCGTGCAGCCGGAGCCCGAGGGCCGCGGCATCTCGCACGCCCTGCAGAACCTGCTGCACAACACCGGCCTGAACCCGGCGGAGATCGTGCACGTGAACGCGCACGCCACCTCGACGCCGGCCGGTGACGTGGCCGAACTGAAGGCACTGCGCAAGGTGTTCGGCGATGACGCGGACCACATGGCGGTCTCCGCGACCAAGTCGATGACCGGTCACCTGCTCGGTGGCGCGGGCGGCGTGGAGTCGGTCGCGACCGTCCTCGCGCTGTACCACCGTGTCGCCCCGCCGACGATCAACGTGGAGAACCTCGACCCGGAGGCCGAGGCCTGCGCCGACGTCGTCCGCGGTGAGGCCCGCAAGCTGCCGGTCGAGGGCCGGATCGCCGCGCTGAACGACTCCTTCGGCTTCGGCGGCCACAACGTCGTGCTGGCGTTCCGCTCGGTCTGACCCGGACCCGAAGACCCGAAGACTCACACGAACTGGTGAAGGGCCCCACCACCCGGTGGGGCCCTTCACCTGTTGTTGTCCGGGGGCCTTCAGACGACCTGGTGCAGCCACCTCACCGGCGCGCCCTCGCCCGCGTACCGGAACGGCTCCAGCTCGTCGTCCCACGGCTTGCCCAGGAGCCGGGCGAGTTCGCCCTCCAGGTCCGTCTCGCCCTGCTGGGAGCGGACCAGGGCGGCGCGCAGCCGGTCCTCCGGGATCAGGATGTCGCCGTGGATGCCGGTGACCGCGTGGAAGATGCCGAGGTCGGGGGTGCAGCTGTAGCGCTCGCCCTCGGCGCTCGGGCAGGGTTCCGCGGTGACCTCGAAGCGCAGCAGCTGCCAGCCGCGCAGCGCCGAGGCCAGCTTGGAGGCGGTGGCGGGCTCGCCCTGCCAGGAGAACTCGGATCTCCAGGTGCCGGGGGCGGCGGGCTGCCGGATCCAGTCGAGGTTGACGCGCGTGCCCAGCACGCCCGCCACGGCCCACTCGACGTGCGGGCACAGTGCGCGTGGCGCGGAGTGTACGTACAGGACTCCACGTGTCGTCACCTGAACCTCCGGACAGAGCGCCGCTTCTTGTAACTTTACGGAACGGGCGTGGCAGGGCGGCCACGGGGCGAGGCTACCGTGCGGCGGCGCAAGGAGTGTGACGTACCGTCGGTCCGGACGGCACTCCACTCCGAGGTTTCACCCAAGGGGACGCGGGACGGGCCCGCCTTGTTCGAAATGCCGTCGAACGAAGGGGATCACGGATGCGGAAGCCACGCCACCGGTCACGGACGGTCATCGCCGCGCTCGCGGCGGCGGCCGTCGTGGGGCTCGCGGGGTGCGACGCCTCCGGTGGCGACAAGGCCGCCCCGCACACCACCGCGCGCCCGTCCCCCAAGCCGCTGTGGAACAGCTCGCCCCGTTCGGTCGCCGCGGTCGGCGACTCCATCACGCGCGGCTTCGACGCCTGCACGGTGCTGTCCGACTGCCCCGAGGTGTCATGGGCGACGGGCAGTGACACGACGGTCGACAGCCTCGCGGTACGGCTGCTCGGACCGGCCGGGGCCGCGGCGCACAGCTGGAACTACGCGGTGACCGGGGCCCGGATGTCCGATCTGCCGGGGCAGATGGCGCAGGCCGCGCGACGCGGGCCGGAACTGGTAACGGTGATGGCGGGCGCCAACGACGCCTGCCGCTCCTCCCTGTCCGCGATGACCCCGGTCGACGACTTCCGAACCCAGTTCCAGGAGGCGATGGCCGACCTGCGCAAGGCATCGCCGAAGACGCAGGTGTACGTCTCCAGCGTGCCGAACCTCAAGCGGCTGTGGTCGCAGGGGCGCAGCAGCGCGCTCGGCAAGGAGGTGTGGAAGCTGGGCATCTGCCCCTCGATGCTGAGCGACGCGGATGCCGTGGACAGCGCGGCCACGCAGCGGCGCGACGATGTGCAGGCTCGTGTGGAGGCGTACAACCGGGTCCTGAAGGAGGTCTGCGCCAAGGACCGGCGGTGCCGCTTCGACGGCAACGCGGTCTTCGACTTCCGCTTCGGTACGGACCAGTTGAGTCACTGGGACTGGTTCCATCCGAGCAGGAACGGTCAGGCTCGGCTTGCGGAGATCGCGTATCGCGCGGTTACGGCGAAGGAGCCGGTTGCCTAGCGGCTGCGGTGGGGGGGTTGCGCAGTTCCCCGCGCCCCTGATCAGGTGCGTTGGCGGGTGCGGGTGCGATGGGGGATTTGCGCAGTTCCCCGCGCCCCTGATCGGGGGTCAGGCTCTGTTGGGTTCGTTCTCTATGGGTTCTGTGGTCTCGTTCGTCTGCTCTCCCTGCAACTCCCGCGCCAGCAGCGTCGCCCCCGCCACCGCTCCCGGCATCAGGAACACGGCCACGAACGGGATCAGGAACGCGAGTCCGAGAGGGGTGCCGAATCCCCACACCAGCAATTTGCGTGAGCGCAACAGGGCGAGACGTTCCGGGAGTTCGACACCCCGGCGCTGGAGCGCGATCGCGGTCAGCTCCTCCGTGAGGAAGAAACCGGTGACGAAGAACCCGATGACCGGCACCACGGACTGGCCCACCACCGGAATGAACCCGGCCGCGAAGAGCAGGACCCCCCACACCGCGGCGCGCACGAGGATGCGGACGCTGTCCCGGACCGAGATCCACAGTTCGCGGTGCAGGGGCAGGTCCGAGCGCGGGGCCGTGCCGTCCGGCGAGACGTCGCGGTCGACCTGCTCCGAGAGGCTCTCGTAGAAGGGCTGGCCGACGAGCAGCGTGACGGCGGTGAAGGTGAGGACGGCCAGGAGGAGGGCGAGGGCGAAGAGGACCACGGTGAGGAAGCCGCGGAAAAGGCCCGGCCAAGGGCTCGGCCAGCCGTCCGCGAAGGGGGTGGCCCAGGCCACGGCGTCCTCGCCCCACACGGCCAGGGCGACCAGCGCCGCCGCGTACAGGACGAGAGTGATGAGCCCCGGAAGGAGGCCCGTCCCGTACTGCTTGCCGTGCCGAGCCACCCACCGCTGGCCGCCCAGAAGGTGGCCGAATCCCGCCCCGAGATCACGCATGGGAAGCACCCTACCCAGGCGGTCCATGCGCACGTTCGGGTGGTCTGCGGGCCAACTCCTCCCCACAGATGACGACATATCGGGCTCATCGTTACCTTGGCCGCCGTATCCCCACCCGATCCGAACGGTGATGAGTGAGAAGTTCGTGGACAGGCGTCGGCACCAGCCGTCGGCGCGGTCCTGACCCCGGTCAGGCGCTCAAGCTGCCCGCACACGACAAGAACACCGAGACCCCAGCCAGGTAGTCCCAGATGACGTCGACCGCGACGCCCGCGACACCCAGGTTCTCCGTCTTCACTCCGAGCCACCGGCCGCGATTCCTGGACGAGTGCCTGGCGACGCTCCAGGCGCAGTCCTGCCCGGACTGGGAGTGGATCGTCCTGCTCAACAACGGCGCCAGATGGCGGCCCGAGCATCCTGACGAGCGGGTCCGCGTGGAGATCGCCGACGAGGTGCGGGGCGTGGGCGCGGCGAAGCGCAGGGCCTGGGAACTCGCCCGCAGCGAGATCCTCGTGGAACTGGACCACGACGACCTGCTGACACGCGACTGCCTGGCCGAGGTCGGGAAGGCGTTCGACGAGCACCCGGACGTCGTCTTCGTCTACAGCAACACCGCCCAGATCACGGAGGACGGCGGGCGGGACGACTCCCGGTTCAACGAGACGCACGGCTGGCAGTACGAGGAGGTGCTCGTCGACGGCCGACGGCTGCTGGCCGCCAAGTCGATGGCGCCGACGCCGCACAACGTCTCCTACATCTGGTACGCCCCCAACCACGTGCGCGCGTTCCGCAGAGACGCTTACACGAAGGTCGGCGGCTACGACGCCACGCGCGCCGTTCTGGACGACCAGGACATGATGTGCCGCCTCTTCCAGGCGGGCGACTTCCACCACATCGAGCGCTGCCTCTACCTCCAGCGCATGCACTCGGAAAACACGCAGCGTGACGCGGAGATCAACGCACACATCCAGCGCGAGACGGTCGCCCTCTACGACAAGTACATCGAGGCGAACGCCCGGGCCTGGACCCGGCGCCACGGGCTGAAGGCGCTGGACCTCGGCGCGGCCCACCGGAAGCCGCCGGGCTACCTGGGCGTGGACCAGTACCCGGGAGACAGCGTGGACATCGTGGCGACGCTGCCCGACAGGCTGGACCTGCCGGACGGCTCGGTCGGCCTGATCCGGGCGGTGGACTTCCTGGAGCATGTGACCGCGAAGGTGCCGCTGATCAACGAGCTGTACCGGCTGCTGGCCCCCGGCGGCATGCTGCTGACCATGACGCCCAGCTCGGACGGGCGCGGCGCCTACCAGGACCCCACTCACGTCGCGTTCTACAACGAGAACTCGTTCTGGTACTACACCGACGACCAGTACCGGACGTTCGTCCCCGAGATCGAGGCGCGCTTCCAGAGCTCCCGTCCGGTGACGTACTTCCCGACGGAGTGGCACTCCACGAACAACATCTCCTACGTGGTGGCGAACCTCATCGCCATGAAGGAGGGCGCGACGCGCTGCGGCGGACCGCTGCTGGTCTGAGGTCCGCGCCGTGGCCCGGCCCTCACCCTGAGACGAGGGCCGGGGTGCGGGCGGCTGCGGCAAGTTCCGCGAAGCGGGACGTCTCCAGGGCCGCCGCGAGCTGGACCTGCCAGGCCGCCTGGCAGGGGACGCCGGTGCGCCGCCAGCGCCCGTGTCCCAGCACCCCGTACGCCGGCCGGGCGGCGGGCCTCGGGAACGCCTCCGAGCCGACGGGCCGGATCCGCTCGGGGTCGAGCCCGCTGAGCCGGTACGTCTCCCGGGCCAGCCCGTACCAGGTCGTGTGGCCGGCCGCCGTGCCGTGGTAAACGCCCGGCGGGGCCTGCCCGGCCAGCGCCGCGCGGCCGAGCGCGGCCAGTTGCCGGGCGAGCGCCCTCGACCAGGTCGGCTGGCCGTGCTGGTCCGCGACCACGTCCAATGTCTCGCGCCGACGGGCGAGGTCGAGCACGGTGGCGACGAAGTTGCGCCCGTGCGTGCCGTAGAGCCAGGCCGTGCGCACGGTGCAGCCGGTGTGCGGCAGCAGTTCGGCCACCGCCCGCTCCCCGAACAGTTTGCCGCGGCCGTAGGCGTTGAGCGGCCCGGTCGGCGCGTCCTCGGCGTAGGGGCGCCCGGCGTCGCCGGGGAACACGTAGTCGGTGGAGACGTGCAGCAGGACGGCCCCCGTCTCGGCGCAGGCGCGCGCGAGATGCCGTACGCCCGTGCCGTTGACGGCGGTCGCCGCCTCCTCGTCCGACTCGGCGCCGTCCACGTCCGTCCAGGCGGCGCAGTTGACGACCACGCGGTGCCCGGCGACGGTGGCGCGCACGGCCCGAGGGTCGGTGATGTCGAGTCCGGCGCGTGTCCGCCCGGTCACCTCGGCGTCCGGATCGGCGGCCAGCTCCGCCAGTACGTCCCGGCCGAGCATCCCGCCCGCGCCGGTCACCAGCCACGTGGTCATCCGAGCTCCGCCCTGGCCTTGAGCGGTTCCCACCAGCCGCGGTTGTCCCGGTACCAGGCGACCGTGGCCGCGAGCCCCTCCGCGAACGGGATCTTCGGCGCGTAGCCGAGCTGTTCACGGATCTTGCTGTCGTCCAGCGAGTAGCGCAGGTCGTGGCCCTTGCGGTCGGCCACATGCGTCACCTGGTCCCATCCGGCGCCTACGGCGTCCAGGAGCAGCCCGGTGAGCTTGTGATTGCTGACCTCGGTCCCGCCACCGATGTGGTAGGTCTCCCCGGGCCGCCCGCCGCGCAGGACGAGTTCGATGCCATGGCAGTGGTCCGAGACGTGCAACCAGTCGCGGATGTTGCGGCCGTCGCCGTAGAGGGGGACGCTCTTCCCTTCGATCAGGTGGGTGATGAACAGCGGGATGACCTTCTCGGGGAACTGGTAGGGCCCGTAGTTGTTGGTGCACCGGGTGATCACGACGTCCATGCGGTGAGTGCGGTGGTAGGCGCGTACGAGGAGGTCGGCGGCGCTTTTCGTCGCGGAGTACGGGGAGTTGGGCGCGAGCGGCCACTCCTCGGTCCACGAGCCCTCGCTGATCGAGCCGTACACCTCGTCCGTCGAGACCTGGAGGAACCGGCCCACGCGGTGGCGCAGTGCCGCGTCCAGCAGCACCTGGGTGCCGACGACGTTCGTCCGGACGAACGGCCCGGCTCCCCCGATCGACCGGTCCACATGCGACTCGGCCGCGAAGTGCACCACGGCGTCCTGGCCCGCCATCACCTGGTCGACCATGTCGGGATCGCAGATGTCGCCGCGGACGAAGCGGTATCCGGGGTGGTGCGCGACGGGCGCGAGATTCTCCTCCACCCCGGAATAAGTGAGTTTGTCGAGGACCGTGACATGTGCCGCCGGATCGGCATTCAGCCATCTGCGGACGAATTCCGAACCGATGAAGCCGGCCCCGCCGGTCACAAGGACACGCATGATTCTCCCTGAATTCCGACCGGCAGACCCCGCCGATGGCCGGTGCAGTCCTCGTAGGAGGGCAGCAGGCCCAGCAGCTCGGCTTCCGCCAGCGTGGGTGCCGCGGCGTCCTTCTCGGAGAGTTCCGGAGTGAGGTCCTCGGGCCATTCGATCGCCAGCATCGGGTCCAGCGGGTGAATCCCGAACTCCCTTTGCGGCGCGTATCCTTCGGAACAGAGGTAGACCACGGTGGAGCCGCCCTCCAATGCCATGAAGGCGTGGCCGAGCCCCTCCGAGAGGTAGACGGCCCGGTGCTCCCGGTCATCGAGGCGTACGGACTCCCAGGTTCCGAAGGTCGGGGAGCCGGTGCGGATGTCCACCACCACATCCAGCACCGCTCCGCTGACGCACGTCACGTATTTGGCCTGGCCCGGCGGGACCGTGGCGTAGTGGACGCCTCTCAGGGCGCCGCGCACGGACCGGGAGCAGTTCGCCTGCTCCAGCCGCAGTGCGTGACCGGTCATCTCGCGGAACCGGCCGGCCTTGAACCACTCGTGGAAGCGGCCCCTGCTGTCCGTGAACACCCGGGGGGTGTCCACCCAGACCCCGTCGATGCCAAGCGGTCTCACGTGTCGCGTCTTCCTTCCCTCACAAGACTTCTCTCACAAGGCCTTCCGCACAGCGCTTCCCTCACAGGGCCGCTACGGGCTGAGTCCGCGGTCCGCCGCCGCGCTGCGGTACGACGGTGCGTCGGCCGTCGTTGCCCTCGTTGCCGTCGCCCAGCAGGCCCAGCAGGTACTGCCCGTATCCGCTCCTGAGGAGCGGCTGAGCCAGGGCGCGCAGCCGGTCGTCGTCGATCAGGCCGAGCCGCCAGACCGCCTCCTCCACACAGCCGATCTTGAGGCCCTGGCGTTCCTCGATCACCCGGACGAACTCCGACGCCTGGACCATGGACGCGAAGGTGCCCGTGTCCAGCCAGGCGGTGCCCCGGTCGAGCCGGGTCACGCGGAGCTCACCGGTTTCCAGATAGGCGCGGTTGAGGTCGGTGATCTCCAGCTCGCCGCGTGCGCTGGGCCGCAGCCCGCGGGCGATCTCCACGACACGATTGTCGTAGAAGTACATTCCGGGCACGGCGTACCGGGACCTGGGCCGGGCCGGCTTCTCCTCGATGGACAGAGCCCTGCCCTGGTCGTCGAACTCGACCACGCCGTAGGCGGAGGGGTTCGCGACCTGGTACGCGAAGACATGGCCGCCGCGCATCGGATCCTCCTGCGCCAACCGGGCGCTGAGACCTGAGCCGTGGAAGATGTTGTCGCCGAGGATCAGCGCGACGGATTCGTCCCCGATGAACCTGGAGCCGAGCAGGAATGCCTGAGCGATGCCTTCCGGGCGATTCTGCGTGACGTAGTCGACGCGCAGACCCAACTGGCGGCCGTCGCCGAGGAGTGAGCGGAATTGCGCCTGATCCCCAGGGGTCGTGATGACGAGGATTTCGCTCACCCCCGCCAACACCAGCGTGGAAAGCGGGTAATAGACCATCGGCTTGTCGAACACGGGCAGAAGCTGTTTGGACACGGCGCGCGTCAGCGGCCAGAGCCGCGAACCAGTGCCGCCGGCCAGCAGAATTCCACGCATGGCGCCACCATAGAGGAATCGATCATGGCCCTTATGAGCTGACACGCAGCACAACTCGCGGTCGATCGAGGCTTTATGAAGGCCACTGCCTCTTCGGTTTGCCTACATTCTGCGCGAAGACCTTCAGGGCACCCGACCGGACAGCCGGAAGGCCGCACACCACGTCGAGGAGGGGTGCGGCCTTCGGCCCTGCGCGGTCGCGGTCGCCGTCAGAGCTTGACGATCATCTTCCCGATATTGTCGCCGCGCAGAACGCCGAAGAAGGCCTCGAGGTTGTTCTCGATGCCCTCGACCACGGTCTCGCGGTACTTCAGCTCGCCGGAGCGGACCCACGGCCCGACCTCCTGGACGAACTGCGGCTGGAGGTCGTAGTGGTCGGTGACGATGAAGCCCTCCATACGGCCACGGGTCTGGATGAGCCGGGTCAGGTTCTTCGGGCCGGGCGCGGGCTCGGTGTTGTTGTAGACGGAGATCATGCCGCAGACGGCGATACGACCGTTGTTGTTGAGGGAGCCGAGGGCGGCCTCCAGGTGCTCGCCGCCGACGTTCTCGAAGTACACGTCGATGCCGTCAGGCGCGGCTTCGCGCAGCTGCCGGCTCACGGGGCCGTTCTTGTAGTTGAAGGCCGCGTCGAAACCGTACTCCTCGACCAGCAGCTTGACCTTCTCGTCGGAGCCCGCGGAGCCGATGACCCGCGAGGCGCCCTTGAGTTTGGCGATCTGGCCGACCTGGCTGCCGACCGCTCCGGCGGCGCCCGACACGAAGACGGAGTCGCCCTCCTTGAAGGAGGCGACGCGCAGCAGACCGGCGTAGGCCGTGAGCCCCGTCATACCGAGCACGCCCAGGTACGTGGACAGCGGCGCGAGCTCGGGGTCCACCTTGACGACGTGCTTGGCGTCCAGCGCCACGTACTCGCGCCAGCCGAGGGGGTGCAGGACATGGTCCCCGGGCTCGATGCCCTCGGCGTTGGAGACGAGGACCTCGCCGACCGCGCCGCCCTGCATCGGCTGGTTCAGCTCGAACGGAGGGACGTAGGACTTGGCGTCGCTCATACGGCCGCGCATGTACGGATCGACCGAGACATACTCGTTCCGCACCAGCACCTGGCCCTCACCCGGCTGCGGTACCTCCGCCTCGACGAGGCTGAAGTCCTCGGGCTTGGGCCAGCCGACCGGGCGGCTGAGAAGGTGCCATTCACGGCTGACGGCGGGGAGGGTGGGGGTGTCGGACATGGACCTTTCCTCACGTGTGGCGGCAGGAAACTTCAGTACCTGAAACAACCATGCGCCTGAATATTTCAGGATGTCAAGTAAACGGGTACCCTGGGGCCCATGGCCACCCCAGAGAAGATCCGCCGCCCCGACCCGCTGACCGTCGAGATCGTCGACCTCATCGGGGATGTCGTGGCCCGGTTCTACGCGGACTACGAGGACGCGGCGGCGGAGCAGGCGCTCACGGGCGCGCAGGCGCGGCTGCTGAGCCTGCTGTCGCTGGAGCCACTGCCCATGCGGCGGCTGGCGCAGCGACTGAAGTGCGAGCCCTCCAATGTCACCGGGATCGTGGACCGCCTGGAGGCGCGCGGGCTGGTGGAACGGCGCCCGGACCCGGCGGACCGGAGGGTGAAGGTGGCGGCTGCGACGGAGGAGGGGCTCGGGGTGGCCGCGTCTTTGCGGGACTCCCTGAACTTCGCCCGCGAGCCCCTGGCCGGGTTGTCCCAGGACGAACGCCTGTCCCTGCGGGATCTGTTGCTGCGGATGCTGGAGGTCGCGCGATAACACCGCCGTCCCCCTGCGGGCGCTTCGGGGTTTTGCGCAGTTCCCCGCGCCCCCTGATCAGGTGCGCTGTCATCTGCGGGTGCGTTGTGGCTGGTCGCGCAGTTCCCCGCGCCCCTGAAGAGCGCGCTCCGCGCGCATCCCGACACAGGGGGGCGCCCCGATAGGGGCGCGGGGAACTGCGCGAGGAACCACAACGTGCCCGCACATGCCGACGCACGGAAGGTGCCCGACAGGGGCGCGGGGAACTGCGCGAAAACCCCCGAAGCGCCCGCAGGGGGACCGCGCGTGGTCAGGGGCGTGAGCCGCGGGCTAGCTGCACCACCACAAGAACCGTTTGCAGGTCTGCGTCGGCGACGGACGCGGTGTCGGGTTGGCCGACGGAGGGTTCGTCGAAGGGTGCGCGCTCGGGGCCGCCGGCGGCGGAGCCGTACGGGCCGGGGTCGCCCGCCCCGAGAGACTGGTCACCGTCACCGACGGGGTGGCCTTGTCCTTCTTGTCCTCGGACTTCTTCTTCGCGGAGGCCGACGCGGACGGAGACTCGGAGGCCGAAGCCGACACCCGCGCCCCACCGGCGGCACCCGTTCCCCCGGAGGGATCCGCCGACGGCGTGGACGCGTCCACCGCCTCTCCCCCGTCGGCGGCGGCCTTCGGCGCGACCCCCGGCGCCTCGATGCCGAGTTCGGCCACGGTCAGCGCACCGGCCGCCAGCAGCAGCCCGGCCCCCACGAGGAACACCCGGCGCCGGCGGCGCCGATGCGCGGCGGCCCTGCGGTTGCGCCGCGCGGACCGCGTCCCGGGCCGGTACTCGTCAGCCTCGCCCGCGTCGCCCGTGTCGTCCGCGTCGTCGTGACTCTCCTGCGTCTCCCGCCCGCCGAAGCCGTCGCCATCGGAACCCGCGTCCACAGGCGCGGGCACGCGTATCTCTTCGACCGGTGTGCCGCACCCCGGGCAGGCAAGCGCGCCGTTGAGGTGCCTGTGGCACGGGAGGCAGTAGTCCATGACGCCGGAAGACTAAATTCCTCGCGGGTAACGTTCCTAGGACCTGCTGTGAAAGTTGTGTGTTGAACCGTCTAACTCGGCGCGGCGCGTTGGGCGCGTCAGGGTTGAACGCTTCCCCTCCACCCTCCGTATGACTGTGCGGCCCGCGCTCCCCTGGCGGGCCACCCAGACCACGGAGGTTCCATGGCCGACAACGTCACCTCGCTGTTCCGCAGCGCGGCGGGGCACAGCCCCTCGATGGCCGCGCTGATCCGGCAGGGCGGCGACGGGACGGGCCCGGTGGACTTCTGCATTCCGTGCAACCCGTACTTCCCCACGCCCGCCATGTTCGAGGAGATGGCGGGCAGGCTGCGCGAGATCGCCACGTACTACCCGAGCAGCGCCGACACGATCACGGCGGAACTGTGCGGCCTGCTCCAGCTCCCCCCGCAGTGCGTGGCGATGGGCAACGGTTCGACCGAGCTGATCACCTGGATCGATCATCTCCTCGTCCGCGAGTCCCTCGCCATCCCCGTCCCCACCTTCGGCCGCTGGACCGACCAGCCCATGGAGACCGGCAAGCGGGTCGACATGTTCCCGCTCCAGGAATCCAGCGGCTTCGCGCTCGACCTGAACCAGTACGCCGAGTTCATCCGTAAACGCGGCACCCGCGTCGCCGTCATCTGCAACCCGAACAACCCCGACGGCGGCTTCGTGCACCGGCAGGCGCTCGTGCAGTTCATGGACGCGATGGCGGACCTGGACCTGATCGTGATCGACGAGTCCTTTCTGGAGTTCGCCGACGCGGAGGACGAGCCGAGCGTCGTCCAGGACGCGCTGCTGCGGCCGAACGTGATCGTGCTGCGCAGCCTCGGCAAGAACTTCGGCCTGCACGGCATCCGCTTCGGCTACCTGGTCGCCAACCCCTCCCTTGCGGGCCACGTACGCGCGATGCTGCCGAAGTGGAACCTGAACTCCTTCGCGGAGCACGTGGTGTTCATGCTGAAGGAGCACGGCGCCGAGTACCAGGAGAGCCTGCACCAGATCCGCCGGGACCGACTGGACATGGCGCGGCAGCTCTCCCATCTCCCCGGCCTGACGGTCTACCCCTCGCAGGGCAATTTCCTCTTCGTGCGCCTTCCCGTGGGCGCCGAAGGCACCGTGGTGCGCGACCGGCTGCTGTCCGAGCACCGGATCCTGGTCCGCGACTGCGGCAACAAGATCGGTTCATCCAGCCGCTTCCTGCGACTCGTGGTGCGCCCCGAGGTGGACGTGCGTCGCCTGGTGTCCGCCATGGAGCAGGTGTTCTACGGGACCAGGAGGGGAGCCGCCGTGCCCGAGCCGAGCACAGGGACCAGCTACAGCTCGGGCACGGCGGCCGTGGACCGCCTGATGAACGAGAGCAACGGGGCGGGGGTCGCCGGACTCGCCGCCCAGACCGCGGCGATGCCGTCCCTGACTCCTGGCTCCACACCGGCACCCGCGCCCGCCCCGGCCCCGATGCCGGTTCCGCTCCCCGCCGCCGCGCCCGCCCCGATGCCGGCACCGGCACCCGCACTCACCCCGTCACCTTTCCCGGCCCCCGTACCGGCACCCGCGCCCCTGCCCGTACCGGCACCCGCACCCGCCCTCCCCGCCGCGCCCGCCTTCGTCCCCGCCCCCGCCGCGGGCCTCCAGGCCGTCCCCCAGACCGGTGTGCCGGGGCTCGCCCCCGTGCCGCCTCAGTACCGCCCCGGTGTGCCCGCTGCGGGCGGCCTCACGGCGGCCCAGGTCCGTGGCCGCACCCAGCCGGAGCCGGCGATGCCCGAGCCCACCGCCTGGCCGGCCGCGGGCGGGATGTACAACCAGGTCGGCTGACGGCCCGACACCCCCTCGACACCTTCCCGACACCTCCGCGACACCCATGCACTATGTCCGGAATTGGGTTGAAAACGAATACTTAAATGTCCGTTTTGATACGTTAAATCCGGAAGTATTCCAAAGTCACCCTTTAAAGCATTAGGTGGCGTGACGCAAAACGCGTGATGCACCTCACTTACGAAGCACCCTAGTGCTTTAGATGTCCCTTACGCGCCCGATTGGCGCGACTCGTGCCGTCGGCGCGACCGGGAGAACAACTAGCCCGCTTAGTAAATAGGGGAATTGTCGATTTATTCCCCGCGGCTAACAATGACTTCGCCGCAGGACACCGCATTCCGAAATGCGATGCCGTTTGCCGATGGGAACCGGCGACTGCGGGTCATGTATTCCCCGGAAAAGGACCGCACCATGCCCCTTCATGCCGCCAAGAGCACGTCCCTGACGCGCCGTATCTCCGCCGGTGGCGCTGTCACCGTCGGCGCGTTCGCCCTGGCCTGCACGGTCGCACTGGGTACGGCCCAAGCCGCCAGCGCCGCTCCCGCCGCAGCCCCCACCACGACCAAGCCCGCCGCAGCCCCCACGGCGACCAAGCCCGCCGCCGCCGCTCCCGCCACGTACACCGTCGTACGGGGCGACCACCTGGCCTCGATCGCCCGCGCCCTCAAGGTGCAGGGCGGCTGGCCGGCCATCGCCGCGGCGAACGGCCTCTCCGCCCCCTACACGATCTACCCCGGCCAGGTCCTGACCCTGCCGGGCGGCACCAAGCCGGTCGCCGCCGCTCCGGTCAAGCCCACGACCCCGACGGCCCCCGCCACCACGGCGGCCATCACGACCGCCCTCAACGGCGGCTACGCCAACAACCTCGACGGCTGGATCAAGACCTCCCTCGCGGTCATGGCGAAGCGCGGCATCCCGGGCTCCTACAACGGCATCTACCGCAACGTGATCCGTGAGTCCTCCGGCAACCCCAAGGCGATCAACCTCTGGGACTCCAACGCCGCCGCCGGCATCCCGTCCAAGGGCCTGCTCCAGGTGATCGACCCCACCTTCAAGGCGTACCACGTGACGGGCACGTCCTGGGACATCTACGAGCCGGTCGCCAACCTCACGGCCGCGTGCAACTACGCGTACCACCGCTACGGCTCGATCGACAACGTGAACGGTCCTTACTGACGAGGTCCGTGACGCGATGCGGGGTGGTGACGGCGCTGTGCCGTCACCACCCCGCCTTTGTCTTTGCTCAAGGGAATTGATCAGCGAATGACCCGCTGATCAATTCCCTTTTTCATGACTGCCGACGACGACAAATCCGTTCCCGTCGTCGTCCAGAGCGCCCGGCCGCCGTACCTCGCCCGCCCTGCGGGTGCGGCGGACTGCCCTCTCAGCCCGTGCAGTTCATGACCGGCCGCGGGCTCGGCAGACAGTGCTCACGGGTTCTCCCAGGCCGCCGGTTCCTCCGCCAGTTCCCGCACCGGTGCCGGGAGCGTGCCGGACGCGATGTCCGCGAGGGTGACGCCCTCCAGGATCCGGCGGACGTTCGCGCGCACCGCCACCCACAGCGGCAGCAGCGGCTCGGCGGAGCCGGTGTAGGTGAGCTGGGTCGGACGTTCGCCGCGTACGGACACGATCGGGCCGTCCACCGCGCGGATGACGTCCGCGACGGTGATCTCGCCGGCCGGCCGGCCGAGCCGGTAGCCGCCGTTGCCGCCGCGCCTGCTGTCCACGAGGCCGGCCCGGCGCAGATCGCCGAGGATCCCCTCCAGGAACTTGTGCGGAATGCCCTGCGCCGCTGCGACCGTCTCCGCCTTCACGGGGGCGCCGTCACCCCGGACGGTCAGCTCCAGTGCCGCCCGTACCGCGTAATCCGCCCGTGCCGAGATCCTCATATGCCTATTGTCCGCGCCGCGGGCGGTGACAATGGCCGCACCCCGCCGCTCCCGGAGGAGACTCCCTTGGTGTTGAGCAGACGTACCTTCAGCACGATCGTCGGCACCACCGCGATCGGCCTCTCACTCGCGGGAAGCGGTGAACGGTGCGCCGCCGCCCCCACCGCCCCGACCGGGGCCGCCCCCGCGCCGCCGACGGCGGACGGGCGCGGGCACACGGTGGGCTTCGACCGGTACTCGATGCTCGTCGACGGCAAGCGGGTGGTGCTGTGGTCCGGCGAGATGCATCCGTTCCGGCTGCCGAGCCGGTCGCTGTGGCGGGACGTGCTCCAGAAGATGCGCGCCCACGGCTACAACACCGTCAGCGTCTATGTCGCCTGGAACTACCACTCCCCCGCCCCGGGCTCGTACGACTTCACGGGCGTCCGCGACCTGAGCCTGTTCCTGCGCATCGCCGCCGAGACGGGACTGTATGTGATCCTGCGCCCGGGGCCGTACATCAACGCCGAGGTCGACGCGGGCGGCTTTCCCGGCTGGCTGACCGCGACCAAGGGGACGGCCCGCACCGCCGACCCGACGTACCTCGAGCACGTGGACGAGTGGCTGACCGCCGTGAACCGGATCGCGGCACGGCATCTGTACACCAAGGGCACGGGCACGATCGTGCTCTACCAGCTGGAGAACGAGTACGCGAACCACGTCACCCAGGCGACGGGCCGCTCCTACATGGCCCACCTGTACCGGAAGGTACGGGCGGACGGCGTGGACGTGCCGCTGTTCCACAACGACAAGGGCAGCAACGGTGATTGGGCACCAGGAACCTTCGACACCGGTGCCGAGCGGGGGCGTTGGCTGTATGGCTTCGACGGCTATCCGTCGCCGTCCGACACGCCGCCGGACTGGGGGTACTTCGGGCCGGGCGGAGTGAAGGGCGGTTCGACCGCCAGCCCCGGGACCCCGGGATTTCTGGCGGAGTTCGGGGGCGGGTGGTTCGATCCGTGGGGCGGGGCCGAGTTCGGCGGGAAGGGGTACGAGGAATCTCGCCGGACGCGGGACGCGGCGTACGAGCGGCGTTTCTGCCTGACCAATCTCGCCAACGGGATCAAGATCCACAACGTCTATATGACCTTCGGCGGCACCTCGTGGGGCTGGCTGCCCGCGCCGGTCGTCTACACGTCGTACGACTACGGGGCGGCGATCGACGAGGCGCGGCAGCCGACGGCCAAGCTGGTGCCGATGCGTCAGCTCGGTTATCTGGTGCAGAGCGTGCCGGATCTGGCGAAGCTGGAGAGGGCGGAGGATGCCGGGGTCGGTTCGGGACTGAGGGCGTACCACCTGCTGAACCCGGACACGAAGGCACACGTGTACGTGGTGCGGAACGACACGGACGGCGAACTGACCGCCGAGGTACCGCTCGGGGGAACGGTGCGCGTGCCGGTCGGCGGCCGGGACGCGCGGCTGCTGGCGGCCGGGATCTCGCTCGGGGGCCGTACGCTGCGGTATTCGTCCGCCCAGCCCATGCTGCGGGTGGCCGTCGGGCGGCAGGACGTCGCCGTGTTCACCGGGCGGTCGGGGGAGACGACGGAGACCGTCGTCGAGTGCGCCGGGAAGCCGGGTGTGACCGTGCTGGAGGGGGACGCCGGCAGCGAGTACCGGGACGGTGTGCTGCGGGTGACGGCGCGGCTGGGCGGGCTGACTCGGGTGCTGGTGGAGGGCGGAGGTGTCGAGCGTCCGCTGCTCGTGCTGCTCGCGGATGACGAGACGTCCCTACGGCTGTGGTGGCTGGAGACGCCGTCGGGGGCGGTGGTGGTGTACGGGCCCGCGCTGGTGCGGGGCGCCGAGGTGCGGGGCACGGCCCTGCGTCTGGCCGGTGACACGGTCGGGGAGGCGGAGCTGGAGGTGTGGGGGCCGCGGGGGGCGACGGAGGTCTTCTGGAACGAACGGGCGATCCAGACACGGGCCACCGCCTCGGGCGGCCTGCGGGCGGCTGCGCGGCTGCCGGGGGTGGGGGACGTCGTACTGCCCACGCTGACTGCGTGGCGCCGCAAGGCGGAGAACCCGGAGTCGGCCGCGGGCTTCGATGACTCGGGATGGCGCAAGGCGGACCGGACGTCGACGTACAGCACGACGAAGGTGCCGGCCGGGGAGCCGGTGCTGCTGGCGGACGACTACGGATTCCACTACGGGGACGTCTGGTACCGGGGCCGCTTCTCGACGGATGCGGCGGGGGCGGGTGCCGTGTCGTTCTCTTATGTGACCGGCACACAGGGCCTGTTGATGGCTTGGCTGGACGGCAGGCCGCTCGGGACGCATCGGATGCCGGTGCCGGACGAGAAGACGGTGCGCAAAGGTACGTGGTCGGCGAAGGCGAGGTTCCCGGTGGAGGCGGGTGCGGGCAAGGGCCCGCATGTGCTGTCGGTCCTGGTGCGCCGGATGCAGCACGACATGGACGGCCGGGCGAACGACACGCACAAGGCGGGGCGTGGGCTGGTGTCCGTCTCCTTCGACGGGGCCTCGCCGAAGGTGGAGTGGCGCATCCAGGGCGAGGGGGCACCTGATCCGGTGCGGGGCCCGCTCAACAACGGAGGGCTGTACGGGGAGCGGCACGGGTGGCATCTGCCGGAGTTCGCGGACGACGGGTGGAAGCCGACGGGTCCCCCGAGTGAGGAGCGGCGGCAGGGGGTGGTCTGGTACCGGACGCGGTTCCGGCTGGGGGTCGGTCCCGGGACGGACGCGTCGCTCGGGCTGACGCTGACGGACGATCCTGCTCGCGCGTACCGGGCGCAGATCTTCCTCAACGGCTGGAACATGGGGCAGTACGTGAACGACGTGGGCCCGCAGCACACATTTGTCCTGCCGAACGGGGTGCTGGACCCTCACGGGGACAACACGCTGGCGCTGGCGGTCCTTTCGGACGGCACGACCGCGGCGGGTCCGGACAAGGCGGAACTCACGCTGCTGGGGCGGGCGGCGGGGGGTGTGCGGTGACCGGCGGGTGCGTGGCGGGTTTCCCGCCCGTCACGGCGCCGCCCGAGGTCAGTCGTCGCGTGCGTTCTCGCCGCGGCCACGGCCGAGGCCCAGCCGTTCGGCGAGCAGCCCCACCACGACGCCGACAGTGGCCACGGCCGGCGCGGGCATCATCGAGTGGGCGTGCACTCCCGGTGTCCACGCCAGCAGCATCAGACCGACGACGAAGTACGTCACCCAGCTGAAAGCCGCGTCCATGGCATTGCCGATGGCGGGTGAAAAGCTGAATGCCCCGCGCACGAGGCGCCGCATGGGCACCGTGATCGCCATGGCGATGACCGAGCACGGAGCGAGAAGCAGCAGCGCCCAGAAAACGGGGGCCATGCCTTCGAGTTCTATCGCACCGGGGAAAAGGGCAGCGGTGACGAGCAGTACCAGGAGGAACATCAGGCCGACGGGCAGCACCGCGAACAGCAGCACCCCGCCGAGGGCGGTCCGGGCCAGTAGTTTTTCCCCGGAGGTCATCGGCTCGTCGTCGTCACCGCTGCTTTTGATGTCATCGGTGTCATCCGCAGGCAGGGATCGCTTGTCCATGCAGGATTCCGCTTCCGCATTCTCTGTGGGGGGCCGGGACGGCCCAGGACACGGCCACTTCGCACGGCCGTGTCCTGGGACCCCGAAAGGTGCTGGAACGCCTGACGCCAGTGCCGCGGCGCTAGAACGCGACGAGCATGATGGCGACGGCCAGGTCGTGCGCCACGTCAGTGGGGACTCCCGCCCTGACCAGAGCGATGGCCAGGGCATGCTCGCTCCAGCCCTCCACGCTCTCGATGGTGTCGGCGATCTTGGACGCGTGCTTGCCCAGGAACTTGGCCGCCTTCGGCGACAGCTTCTTGAGGACCTTGCTGGCCCATACGCCGCCGTGCCTGATGCCGGCCACGATCAGCTTCCGCATGATGGTTCCCTGGCCGAGGAACGAACTGCCGGGCGTTCCGGCTTCCAGGGAATGCGCGTAAGCCTCGAACTGCGCGATATCGGCCTGATTCGCGCCGTCGGCCTTCATCTGCTTGATGAGATCGCGCACGTCGGCCGCGGTGAAGTCCAGTTCGGACGACTTGGCCAAAGCGACCGCGGGAGCGGCCTGGGACACTGCCGGACCCGCGTCCCGCGACTCCGCCGCCTCCGCGAGTGGAGCCATGGCCCCCAGCGCCATGGCCACGGTGGCCGCCACGGCGGCCGTACGCAGTCCACCCATGCGGCCCGGCTTCGACACCGGACCCTGCTTGGCTATGGACAGCCTCATATTGTTTTTCCCCTTTGTGCTTTTGTCCACCGTTGGTCAGACAGGCAGACGTCACCACGACCTCACAGAAGTCGCAGAAGGTTGATCTGTGTATTCGATCTACAGCGCCGTTGCGGACATACCGCGGTGACGAGTGGCCACGTCGGCTCGAAATGAGAGCGATGGCGCGCATCGATACATGTGAATTTCCCCCGTGAACATTGAGCGGCTCCTGGTCAGGGAGCAGCAGGCGCGCACCCGGCTTTTCTCGCGAGCCGAGCCGCGCTCTCATTATTTGTACATGCTGTGGATCTTGTGATGCAAGCGAAGGTGGCGTGAATGCGCTTTGAAGGCCCCATATCTGAGGTCTACTTGAGCATTCGTCTATCGGGCACGGCCCAAGGTGCCCCGTAAGCGCTGGGCCCGCAGGACCAGTTCCAGTTCGAAGCGGTGGTCGGGGTTGTCGATGGTGTCGCCCCAGAGTTCTCTGATCTGGCGGAGGCGGTAGCGGACCGTCTGGGGATGCACGCCCAGGCGTGCCGCCACCTCTGGGGCTCCGCCCCGGGTCTCCAGCCAGGCCAGAAGGGTTTCGGCCAGGCGTCGGGCGTGGGTCGGGCCGCACTGGGTCAGGGGGGCCAGGCAGCGCAGGGCCAGGTCGTCCATCAGTTCTTCCGGCTGCAACAGGACCAGGGCCTGCGTGTGTTCGGTGCAGTGGAGGACCTCGCCGGCGGGCAGCAGGGCGCGTTCCATCAGCCGTACCGCCGCCTCCGCCCAGCGCAGCGACTTCGCCGCCTCGGCCAGCGGTACCGGCGGCCCGATCGCCCCGGACCAGCCGGACAGCGCCCTGTGCAGCAGTTCGGGGCGGCCCGCCGCGTGCGGGTCCGGAACCACCATGCGCGGCTGCTCGCACTCCATGTCCAGCAGGACGTCGTGCGCGACCGGCGGTGCCATCGCCTCCCGTGCCGGGCGCAGCAGGACCCCGACCGCCACCCGGTCCGGCAGCGGCCATCCCACGCGTGTGGCGCGTTCGGCGAACGCGTCGGCGGGGTCGGTTCTGTGATGTTCGGTCAGGAGCAGTTCCATCAGCCGTCGTTGGAGTCGTAAGCGTTCGCCCGCCTGCCGGGCGGCGGCTTCGGCGTATCCGCGCACCGACTGCTCCACCAGGCCGTCCAGGTACTCGTAGCCCGCGTCCACGAGTTCGTACATCGCCGGGGGCGGGATCTCCACGCGCTGGCCGATGTCCGCCAGTCGCCGCCATGCCAGCCGGACGCCGAGGCGGTAGATGGCCTGGAGCGAGTTGAGGCTGCGACCGTGCAGGCCCTGGCCCCGCCCGAATTCCTGGAAGACCTCGGGGTGCATCCGGGGGCGGCTCTCCGAGGACTCCAGCTGCTGGATGAAGACCTCGATCGCCCGGCGGATGCCGACCAGGGCGATCGGTTCGCCGGAGTCGTCGAGCACGACGGGAAGTCGTGGGTACTCCGCGCGGATGTCCCGCAGGATCTCCTCGGCGAGGGCCGGTGCCTCGGCGAGCGCCAGCGCGACGAAGCGCCGTACCTGGACGCGGGGCACGTCACGCCAGGCCGAGCGGGACGTGACGGTCACCGGGCGCGTGGACACCGGTCAGCGCCCCTGGCCGGTGTTCTCGTGGTTCTCGTACGTGACCATCGGCGTGTTCGGCTGATTCGGGGACGCCTCCAGCGCCGCGACGATGCCGAGCGCCGCGCCGACGGCGAGCGCGGCGGAGACCAGCACGGTGAGCAGTGATGCCAGGGTTCTGGGCATCGCGGTTGCGGACATCACGGGTCAGCCTCTCTGTCGAGGTCGTCCCCCAGTTCCCGGCGGCCCTAGCCAGCAAGTGCCCAGTGTCTGCGCGACATTGACAGTCCGTCAAGAGGCGCCTACGGTTCCCGGCCCAGATCGCACGCGCACGTTCTCCCCACCCCTGGAGTGCCCGGATGCGCCGTAAAGTCTCGCCGTTCGCCCTGGTCCTGCTGGGTCTCGGCACCTTCCTTCTGGTCCTGGCCCCGCTGCTCACGTGGTACGTGACGCCACGGGCCGCCGTCACTCCCGTCGGGCTCGACACCACCGCCGTCTACACCGGAACCGGCAGTGTCTTCGACACCACGAAGCTCAAGGCCGTACCCGGGCAGCGGATCACCGTGACCCAGCATGTGCGCGGCGACGTCGCCGACAGCGAGCGCAGCGGGGACGCGGTGTGGGACGTGGCCCTCGCCGTGGACACGGGCACGCCCCCGTCCGTGTCCATCGACCCGCACACCGCGCTGGACTTCACCTCGGAGCGCTGGGTCACCGACCGCAGGACCAACCGGCCGGTGCACTGCTGTCACGAACAGCCGTACCACGAGGGCGACGCCTATCTGAAGTTCCCCTTCGACGTGCGCAAACAGTCCTACCAGTGGTGGGACAGCACGCTGCGCTCGACCGTCACCCTGCGCTACGGCGGCACCCGGAAGGTCCAGGGCTACACCGGCTACCTCTTCACCGGCAGGGCCGAACCGGCCAGGACAGGCACACGGCTGGTGCCCGGAACCCTGGTCGGCCGGCCGGCCGCCGGTCAGGTGGCGGCCGAGGAGTGGTACTCCGACCACGGCATCGAGCTGGTCGTGGACCAGCGCACCGGCCGGGTGCTCTACGCCCAGCTCGGCCCGCGCCGCACCCTGCGCGCCCCCGGCTCCACGAAGGACGCGGTGGTCCTCCTCGACAGCCAGAAGATCGCGTTCACCGCGGCCACCCAGAAGCAGCAGGTCAAGCTGGCGAAGCGGGAGAGCGGACTGCTGCGGCTGACCGGGCGGACGCTGCCGGTGGGTGCCGCGGCGGCCGGAAGCGTGCTCGCGGCGGCGGGAGCGGTGTGGGTGGTTCGGGGGCGTCGGGATGGTCCCCGTACGTCTGGATCGTCCGAGGCGTCACTCACGATGTGACGATACGTCAGACTTATGCGGCGCTCATTTTGTCATCCCGGTGAGTAGCCGCAGGCGTACTGGTGGGCGAAAACTGTCCATCTCGCGACCCTGAGCAACCCCCGACGCCCACGTCCCGAGCCCCGACGCCCACGTTCCAGGTCGCCGACGCCCACGTTCCAAGTCGCCAGCACGACAGCTCGTCTCCACCCCACCCCCCACCGTGAGTCTCTCCACCCCCACCGTGAGTCTCCGCACCCTGAGAACGAGTTGGAGCGCACATGCCCCAGCACGTACCGTCCCCGCCGCGCGCCCACCCCCCACGCGCGGTCCAGTCGCCGCAGGCACTCCCCAGGGGCCCCCGCCACATCGTCTTTCTCGCCCGCCGTGATCTCGGCAATCCCGCCGCGGGCGGTTCGGAACTGCTGGTCGACCGGCTCGCCGACGGTCTCACCCGCCTGGGCCACCAGGTCACCCTGCTGTGCGGCGGCCCCGCCTGCTACCGGGACTACCGGGTCGTCTCGGCGGGCGGCGACCTCGCCCACTACCTGCGTGCCCGGACCGCCTTGCAGCACCGGGTCGGCGACTGCGACCTCCTGGTCGAGGTCTGCAACGGCATGCCCTACCTCGCCCCGCTGTGGCACCGCGGCCCGACCCTGTGCCTGGTCAACCATGTGCACACGGATCTGTGGCAGATGCGGTTCGCGGGGCCTCTCGCGCCCGCCGCGCGGATCGGCCGGAGGCTCGAGCACTGGGCCCTGGCCGGGGCGCAGCGCCGCAACCTGATGGTGGCCGTCTCCCCGTCCACCGCGCACGCGCTGTCCGCCCTCGGCGTCGAGCGCGAGCGGATCCGGGTCGTGCACAACGGCGTCGAGGAGCCGGGGCCCCTCGCCGAGAAGTCGCCGACGCCGCTGTTCGTGGCGATGGGTCGGCTTGTCGAGTACAAGCGGATCGATCTTCTGCTGCGGCTGTGGGAGCGGGTCCGTCCGGTCACCGGCGGACGCCTGGTCATCGTCGGCGACGGGCCGCAGCGACGCCGGCTGGAGCGACTCGCCGGCCCCGATGTCCAGTTCACGGGCCATGTCCCTGAGAGCGAGAAGCACCGGCTGCTGTGCGCCTCCTGGATTCTGCTGCATCCCTCGGCGGTCGAGGGGTGGGGGCTGGTGGTGACGGAGGCGGCGGTGCGCGGCACCCCGGCCGTCGCGTTCGACGTGCCCGGGCTCCGGGACTCCGTCGCCGACGGGCAGACAGGTGTGCTGGCGCGCGGCGAGTCGTCCTTCGCGGCGGCCTGGTGCACCCTCACGCTGAGCGACGAGCGGCGCCGGCTCATGGGCAAGGCGGCGGCCGAGCTCGCCGCCCGGTACCGCTGGGACCGTACCGTCCACCGGTTCCAGGCGGTGGCGGCGGAGGCGGCCAAGGGCTGGGCGCGTTGACCACGCCTGCGCGGGAGCCGGTCCCGGACTCCACGACAGCGCCCCGGGCCCGGCCCCTGAAGGAGTCGTCCCTCAAGGATCCGTCCCTGCGGCGTTCCCTCGCCCTCTTCCGTGCCTTCCGGCACGAGCAGGACGACCCCGTCACGTGCTACTCGCTCCTCGCCCGCGACGCCGCCGACCAGGTGGAGGCGTACGGCGGCCCGGTCGGGGGCCGCACGGTCGTGGACGTCGGCGGCGGGGGCGGGTACTTCACCGCCGAGTTCCGGCGGCGCGGCGCACACGCGTACCTCTTCGAACCGGACGTACGGGAACTGGGCCCGCGGCCTCCCTCCGGCGCGGTGGTCGCGGACGGCTATCTGCTGCCTCTGGCGGAGGGGTCCGCGGACGTCACCTTCTCCTCCAACGTCCTTGAGCACGTGGCCGATCCGGGGACCTTCCTCAGCGAGCTGGTGCGGGTGACCCGCCCCGGCGGGCTGATCTACGTCTCGTTCACCAACTGGTACTCCCCGTGGGGCGGTCACGAGTGGGCGCCCTGGCACTACCTGGGCGCCGAACGGGCCGCGGCCCGCTACCGCCGCCGTACGGGGAGGCCCGCCAAGCACACCCTCGGCGAGAACCTCTTCGCCGTGCACATAGGACCCACCCTGCGGCAGGTGCGTGCCCGCGACGACGTCACGGTCGTCGCGGCACGTTCCCGCTACTGGCCGTTCCTCGCCTCCGCCGTCGCGAAAGTGCCGGGGCTGCGCGAGGTCGCCACCTGGAACCTCCTCCTCATCCTCCGGCGGTGTCCCCCATGACCAGCAGCACGGTCCAGGCTCCTCCTCCGGCAGCCGTCCGCACCACCGTCGCGTCCGGGGGTCCGCCGCCGCGCCCCCGGTCGCGGCGCTGGCTGCTGGGGTTCTGGGCCGTGATGCTCGTGCTGTTCCTGGCGGTGCGGCCGGGGCGGCAGACCTTCGACACCAAGCTCGGGGTCACCGTGGACCCGTGGCAATTCCTCGCCGACCTGGGCCAGTTGTGGCACGACCGGGGCGGGTTCGGCGGTATCCAGGACCAGTACGCGGGCTATCTGTGGCCGATGCTGCCGTACTACGGCCTGGCGAAGCTGGTCCATCTGCCGGTGTGGCTCGCGGAACGGCTGTGGATGTCGCTCATCGTGTCCGTCGCCTTCTGGGGCTGCCTGCGGCTGGCCGAACGGCTGCGCGTCGGGGGCCCCGCCTCCCGGCTGCTCGGCGCGACGGCGTACGCGCTGTGGCCGGTGTTCACCGTCGTCATCGGCTCGACGTCCGCCGCCGCGCTGCCCGGCGCGTTCCTTCCCTGGGTGCTGCTGCCGCTGGCCGACGAACGCCACAGCGCCCGGGTCGCCGCCTTCCGCTCGGCCCTGCTCGTGGCGTTCATGGGCGGCGTCAACGCGGCCTCCACCCTGGCCTCCCTGCTCCCCGTGGGTCTCTTTCTCCTCACCCGGCCGCGCGGGCCACGGCGGCGCAAGCTGATCGGCTGGTGGGTGCTCGGCGTGGTCCTCGCGACCGCGTGGTGGGTGGTCCCGCTGCTGTTGCTCGGCGTCTACGGCGAGAACTTCCTCCCCTACGTGGAGAGCGCGCGGACGACCACGGACACCATGTCGGCGGTCGAGTCGCTGCGCGGCGCCGGGAACTGGGTGGCGTACCTCCACTTCGGTGAGGCCTGGCTGCCGGCCGGCTGGACCGTGGCCTCGTCCGTGGCCGTGATCGTGTGCTCCGCGCTCGCCGCCGGGCTGGGGCTCGCGGGCCTGGCCCGGCGCGATCTGCCCGAGCGACGCTGGCTGGTGCTGACGGTGATGCTGGTCGCGCTGCTCACCCTCGCCGGGTACGGCGGCGCGTTCGGCGCGCCCTTCCACGGCCTGGTGCGCAGCTGGCTGGACGGCGGGCTCGCGCCCTTCCGCAACATCTACAAGTTCCAGACGGGTTCGGCGCTCGCCCTGGCTCTCGGGCTCATGCATCTCGTGGGCGTCGCAGCCGAGCCGCGCGGGGCCCGGCCGGTCGCGGGCCGCCGGTTCGTCCCGCTGATCGCGGCGGTGCTCGTGCTGCCCGGGCTCGCCCTCCCGTACCTCAACGGCTCGATCCTCCAGCCCGGTTCCTTCCAGCGGCTCCCGGCCTACTGGAGCACCACGGCCGGCTGGCTCGGGAAGCACTCCCCCGACTCCCGCGCCCTTGTCGTCCCGGCGACCGCGCACGGCCTCTACACCTGGGGTTCGCCCATCGACGAGCCCCTCGACGTGCTCGCCGAATCCCCGTGGGCGGAAAGGGACTTCGTGCCCTTCGGGACGCCCGGCAACCGGCGTGCGATGGACGCGGTGGAGCAGGCGCTGGAGACCGGGAGCCAGGTCCCGGGGCTGGCCGACTACCTGGCCCGGGCCGGGCTGTACTACGTCGTGGTCCGCAACGACCTGGACCCCGACCAGCTCGGCTACGTGCCCACGACCACCGTCAGGCGGACGCTGGAGCAGTCCGGCTACCGGCAAGTGACCGGATTCGGGCCGCTGATGACCGGGGGCCGGATCGCGCACGGCACGCCCCTCCAGGTCGAGGGTCTGTACGCGCGCCGGCGGGCGGTGGAGATCTACGCGCCGGCGAGCGAATCCGGGACCGGGACCGGGGTGGTGACCCGGCCGGGTCAGGCCCGGCTGCTGCCGGTCGCCGGCACCGCCGTCGTCTCCGGCGGCCCGGAGGCACTGCTGCCGCTCGCCGCCGACCCGGCGCTGCGGGACCGTGCCGCCGTCCTCACCGGCGACAACACCCCCGGGCTCGGCACGGCGGCGGTCCAGGTGGTGGGTGACGGGCTGCGCCGCGCGGACACCCGTTTCGGCCTGGTCGACGCCAACACGTCGTACACGTACACGGGCGACGAGAGGAATGCCTCCGGTGCCGTGCAGGACCCGGGGGCGCAGCCGCACCAGATCCTGCCGTCGAAGGGCGAGGACCATCAGACCGTCGCGGAGTTGCGGGGCGCCCGTTCGGTGACCGCGTCCTCCAGCGGCAACTGGCTGTTCCACCTGCCGCAGTACGACCCGGTGAACGCCTTCGACGGCGATCCGGACACGGCCTGGGCGGAGGGTGCGCCCGGGTCGGCGGACGGACAGTGGCTGCGGATCGGGTTCACGAGGTCCGTCGACGTACCGCCGTCGTTCACGGTGACGCCGCTGCCGCAGGACGGGGTGCGGTCGGCCGCCACGCGGATCCGGGTGGAGACCGCCAAGGGCTCGGTGACGGATTTCCTGCGGCCGGACGGCTCGACGCAGAGCGTCACATCGCCTGCGGGAGCCACGAGCTGGCTGAAGATCACGATCGTCGACTCGGTGGAGCGGAAGACGGGGCTGACCGGTGCGGGATTCTCGGAGGTCAGGATTCCGGGTGTGCAGGTGACCCGTCTGCTCCGGCTGCCGACGGACGCCGTCCGGTCCGGGGCCGATGCGAGCGCGAGCGCCGAGATCGTCTCGCTGCACCGCGCCGCCGACCCCACCGGGCTCTCCGCGACGGGCACGGAGGCGGGCCTGCACCGGGTGTTCTCGGTCTCGTCGGCGGGGACGTACGAGGTGCGGGCGAGCGCGGTGCCGGTCGCGGGCCAGGCGCTGGACAAGCTGCTGTACCAGGTGGCGCCCGAGCAGGCGAACCGCGTCACCGCGACAGCCGACTCCACGGCGGCCATGGGACCGGATCTGTCCGCCCGCAATCTCACGGACGGCGATCTGACCACGGCGTGGATCGCCGGGGACAAACCGACCATCCACCTTCGCTGGAACGGCAGACAGCCGGTGAGCTCGCTCGTGCTGGCAGCCGCCGGGGGACTCTCGAGCCGCCCCACGAAGGTGGAGATCAGCTCACCGGACGGCGCGGCGATCGCGGGCGTGGACGACAACGGCTGGGTCCGCTTCGACCCGATCACCACCGACCGGCTCGACATCACGGTCACCGGGACGGCCCCTGTCACTGTCAACAACCCGGTCGCGAACGACGACCTGCGGCTGCCGGTCGGGCTCACGGAGGCATACATCCCGGCGCTGGAGGCCCTCCGCACCCCGCAGCCGCCCGCCGCACTGGAATTCTCCCTGCCGTGCGGGCAGGGGCCGGAGCTGGCCATCGACGGGACGCTGTACGCGACCGGCGTGCGAGGGGCCGTGCGGGACCTGGTGCAGCGCCGGGAGGTCGAGCTGACGCTGTGTCAACAGGGAGGTTCGGCGGTGAGTCTCGGCGCCGGTTCGCACCGCGTCGAGGCGGCGGGCGACGCCGGTCCGCTGGCGGTGACGGACGTGACGCTGACGCGGGGCACGATCGGGGCCGTCGACGGGGGCGCCGGGCGCGCACTGCGGGTGGTCGACTGGGCGGGCGACCACCGCTCGGTGACGGTCGGCTCGGGCACGGCGTCGTACCTGACGACGTACGAGAACTACAACGAGGGCTGGCAGGCCACCCTGAACGGCAGGAAGCTCACCCCGGTACGGCTGGACGGCTGGCAGCAGGGCTGGCGGATCCCGGCCGGGGCGGGCGGCACGGTCGAGCTGTCGTACGGTCCCGCGACGACGTACGAAGCCGGTCTGATCGGCGGCGGGGCGGCAATCGCGGTGCTCGCGTTCTTCGTGGTGTGGCGACGCCGCTCGCCGAACCCGGACGGGGCCTCTCCTGCGCCTGCGGGGGCTGGGCCGTGGCTGGGCACGGTGGCGCTGACGCTGGTCGGCGTCGTGATCGCGGGGCCGCTGGCACTGCTGGTTCCGCTGCTGGCGGCCGTCGCGTGGAGGCGGCACGCGCTGCTCGTCCCGATCGCGTTCGCCGCGCTTGCGGGGGCGGGGGTCGCGGCGGCGGTGCCGGTCGGCGGGAGGTCGGGGGCGTTCGGTCCCCTGCCTCAAGTCCTGGCGCTGCTGGGGCTGTTCGCGGCGCTGGTGAGCGTGCGGGAGCGGGGGCCCGCGGGCACGGGCCCGGAATCGTACGAGAGCGGGAGCGGGAACGAGGGCGGCGGCAAGAACGGCCTCCGGGGGGAGAGCGCATGACAGCGTTGGAGCGGCCTCGCGCCGAGGAACCCGTACGGCGGCCCGTGCGCATCCCGTTCCCCGTGGTGGACGAGGTGTCCCGGCACTGTGCGCAGGAGGAGGAGCCGGAGACGGTCCACATCGAGGTCCACCTCCCCGGCCAACTCGCCTCCGGCCGGCTGCGCACGGCGTTCACCGAGGCCCTGCGCCGCCACCCGCGCATCCTGATGCGTGAGACGCCGCGCCACTGGTACAGCCGCCGCTACGAATGGGAGCTCACGCCCGGCCCCGAGGCGGAGGTGGTGACCTTCCCGCCGCCGGGCAAGGACGCACTGCGGGACGCGAGGGCACGGGCGCTGTCCAGGGTGCCGCCGCTGACCCTGTCCCCGCCGGTGCGGCTGGAGGTGGTGAGAGGCGCGGCCCCGGACACCGGCACCGTCCTGTTGCTCACCATCAACCACACCGCGCTGGACGGCCCGGCCTGCCTGCGCGTCCTGGCCACGGCAGCGGAGCTGTACGGCGGCAAGGACAACTCCCCCGCCGCACCCCCCGTACGCTCGCCCGAACCCGTCCGCGACCCTCCGGACGTGCCCTCGCCCTGGACCCCGCCCGCCCGTGTGGCGCCGGGCGCCCCCGAGTCCTCCCCGGGCAACGGCCTTCTCGTCACCGAACTGCCCCTCCCCCACCGCCCCAAGGGCTCGCCCTACACGGTCAACGACCAGCTGATGGCCGCCACCGCGCTCACCGTGGCCCACTGGAACGCCGAACAGGGCGCGCGCCCACGCCCGTTGCGCATCACGATGCCGGTGGACGACCGGCCCCGGGACGCCACGATGCCCATCGGAAACGGGACCCGGCTGGTCGACGTCACCTTCATGCCCGAGGAGTTGAATCAGGAGCTGTCCGTCCTGCTGCGGCGCACCGCTCACCGGACCCGGGCCCTCAAGTCCATGCCACGCCCCCAACTCGGCCACGGCGCCGCGCTGCTCACGGCGCCCGTGCTCCCGGTCGCCTGGCGGGCCGCCGCCACACGTGCCCTGCGACGCGCCGCCACCCCCTGGACCTCGACCACTCTGCTCAGCAACATCGGCCGCATCCCGTACGCCCTGGACTTCGGTGAGGAGGCCGGACGCGCCCACGCCGTCTGGTTCTCGGCGCCGGCGCGCATGCCGCGCGGCCTCACCGTCACCACCGCCTCCACCGCCGGCCGGCTCCATCTCGCCCTGCGCTGGTCCCGCGCCCTGCTCGGCCACGGGGACGGCGCCCATCTCCGCGACCTCTTCGAGCACTACCTGCACTCGACCGAGGAGGGCCACCAGTGACCACTACGACCACGACGACCACCGCTGTCCGCCGAGGACTGCGCGACTTCTACGAGGACCCGTCCGTCCCCGTCGCCTCCGGCGCCGGCCGCAGCCTGCGCCAGGCCCGGATGCTCGCCGAAGCCCTGGGACCGGCCACCAAGGGCGCGCGGACCGTCCTCGACATCGGCTGCGGCGACGGCAGCGCGGCAGCCACCGCCGCGCCCTGTCTGTCCGGTCACAGGATCGTCGGCGTCGACTGGTCGCAGGACGCCCTCAGACGGGCGCGCACCAGACTTCCGTACACGGTGCGCGGCGAACTCACCGACGGCGGACTGCCGTTCCGTACCGCTGCGGCGGACGCGGTTTTGTTCAGCGAGGTCATCGAGCACCTCGTGGACCCGGACTCGGCCCTGGACGAGATCCGCCGGGTGCTGCGCCCCGGGGGCCACTTGATGCTGTCCACCCCGAACCTCGCCGCCTGGTACAACCGCGCCCTGCTGCTGGCCGGGGTCCAGCCCGTCTTCACGGAGGTGAGCCTGCGCGCGGTCCACGGCCGCCCGGGGTCACAGGTCGTCGGGCATCTGCGGCTGGCGACCGCCCGCGCGCTGCGGGAGTTCGTGACAGCGGCGGGCTTCGAGGTCGTACGCGTCAAGGGGGCGCCGTTCCACGGCGTTCCGCGCCCGCTGCGGGGCCTGGACCGCCTGGCCTGCCGTGTGCCCTCGACGGCTTCCATCCTCCTCCTGCACGCGCGAAGGACGTAGGCGTGATGTGGTGGGGAGTGGCCGCGGCCCTGCTGGCGAACCTGCTGTACAGCTGCGGGTTCGTGCTGGAGAAGAAGGCGCTCGCGGCGCTGCCGGAGGTGAACTTCCGCCGTCCGGTCAGGCTGCTGCGCCTGGTCCTCGGCAGCCCGCTGTGGATCGGCGGCTCGCTGGCGCTGGCCGCCGGTTTCGGGGCACAGCTCGCCGTCTACCGGACCCTGCCGATAGCCGCCGCGCAGGGCATTTTCGTATCGGGACTGGTGCTGCTGGTGCTGCTGTCGGCGCGGCTGCTGGGCGAGGAGACGACGGGCCGGGAGCGATACGCGCTCGGGGCCATCGTCCTCGCCCTGCTGATGGTGGTGCTGTCGCTGGACGAGCACGCCGACAGGGTCAGCCGGGGCGCCCCCTACGCACTGATCCTCACGGTGTGCCTGCCGTCGCTGGCGCTGGCCGTGCGGCTGTACGGGGCCGCCGAGCGCCGCACCCGGCGCCGGCACCGGCCGCCGACGACGGGAGTGGAGTACGGGGTGGCGGTGGGGCTGCTGTACGGCGTCAGCTCGCTGGCCATCAAGGGCGTCTCCGGCTATCTGACGGCGGGCGGACTCGGCAGCGCGGTGACCGGACTGCTGCGCTCCCCCTATCCGTATCTGCTCCTGTTCACCGGCGGCTTCGGCCTGGTCATGTCGCAGGCGGCCCTGCAGCGCTGCCGAGCCTCACTGATCGTCCCGGTGTGCACGACGGTGACCTCCTTGTTCACGGCGGTACTGGGCACCCTGGCCTTCGGCGAGGCACTGCCGCACCAGCCGCTGCGGCTCGCGCTGCGCCTGGCGGGCACGGCGCTGGCGGTGACGGTGCTGCTGCTGATGCCGAGACACGACACGACAGACCCCGAACCCGACCTTTCCGCAGAGGAGTTGCGCGTCCATGCCTCCGACCTCCGACGACCCGCTCATGGAGATGCTGAAGATCCTGGCCTGCCCCCTGGACAAGGGCCCGTTGCACCTGATCCGCACGGAGACCGCACCCGAGGGCGCGGCTGAAGGCGCACCGGAGGCCCTCTACAACCCCCGGCTGCACCGCCGTTACCCGATCACCGACGGAATCCCCCAGTTACTGCCCACCTCCGGTGAGCAGGTGGGCGAGGACGAACACGAACGTCTGCTGAAGCGCATCACCCCATGACCACGTTCGCCGAAAACATGAGTACGGATACTCAGTCCCCGTGGTGACTGACGCCGATACGGTACGGCGATCTTCCGGCTACGGTATGAGTCGATCACCGCATTGCGGTACTGCGGACACGGGGGAGGAAACACTCATGGCGTGGGATGAGTGGGAGCAGCTCAAGACTGCCGCGGCCAACGGGCACGGCGCGCAAATGCAGTTGAACCATGTGCCGTCGGACCCGGGTGGACCCGGCACTCTGGTGTCCAACAAACCGGCCTGGTCCAAGGCAGGCCAGGCCGTCGGCTCGCTCAGCGGCTCCATCACCACGGCGCTCGGAAAGCTGACCGACGGGCAGAAGGGCTTTGTCACGGAACCCGGCTGCCAGACGTCCGGGGCTCAGAAGGAAGTCCACGACTCGTGGGATCGCTACGTCAAGGCCGTGAGCGGGCGCTGCGGAAGGCTCTCCGACCTGCTGGAGAAGGCCGGTAACGACCAGTTGAAGACCGATGAGTCCATCAAGGCGGAGATCGGCAACCTCAAGGTGGACTACGCGGATACGCCGGCGGTCGGCGGCCAGGACAAGGGGCGGTAACCAGAAGTCATGGACCTCGCAACCCTGAAGGCGCTCGACCCCAAAGAGTTTCTGGACGCGGCCGACGGATACCGCAGCACCGGTGACATGGCAAGCGCGGCCAAGGACCGCATCGAGAACGAGATCTCCGTGGCCATGAGGAACTCCCTCAACAGCGAGGCCGCGACCGCGGCGATCGGCCAGCTGTCGGAGCTGGGCAAGAACTTCCACTACATCCAGATCGAATGCGGACTCGTCAGTACGGCTCTCCAGGCGTTCTCGTACGAGATCGAAGCGGCCAAGAAGAAGCTCCAGGCGGCCCTCGACGGCGCACAGGCGGCGAAGCTCACCGTGAACGCCGACGGCTCGGTCACCTATCCGGCGGGCGGGGAGAAGAGCACGGACGGAAAGGTTCCCGAGGGCGGCACGGTCAGCGGCACGACGGGCGGCCTGTTCGAAGGCGTAGTCGAGGCAGTGAGCCGTCAGTCGGCCAACCTGGACCCCAACCCCAACCACCGCCTCGCACTGGACTACGCGGATGAGATCGCCGGCGCCGTCAAGGAGGCGACGGAGTCCGACGAGAAGTGGGCTCCGAAGCTGCGGGCACTGAAGGCGGACGACGATCTGACCGTCTCCGACAAGGACCTTGCCGACGCGTCCTCGGACACCAGCGGCGTGCGCGACGCGGGCAAGGAGTACCTCGACTCGCTGCCCCAGCCGCCCAAGAACGGCGAACCGACGGACAACGCGAAATGGTGGAAGGGGCTCAGCCCGGAGGAGCAGGCCGCGTGGATCTCCATGCGTCCCGACTCCGTCGGCGCGCTCGACGGGCTCCCTGCCACGGTTCGGGACGAGGCCAACCGGACAGTTCTCTCCGAGGCGCACGGTGTCGCGCAGGTCAGATACGACGACTGGCTGAAGAGCCACCCGGAGCCTCCGCGTTACCAGGACCACATCAACCTGCACACCGGGAGGAAGGAGGGCAAGGAAGAACTCCCGGCGTGGGAGGAGTGGGAGGAGGAGCGCAAGAAGATGCACAAGGGGATCGACGGCATGAACGCGATTCAGGGCCGTTTCGACGCGACGGGTAGTTCCGACGCGACGGGCGCCAACAAACTGCCCGAGGCATACCTGCTCGGCTTCAGCGAGGCAGGAGACGGTCGCGCGATCATCGCCAACGGTAACCCGGACACCGCGGATCACCAGGCGGTCTATGTGCCGGGTACGACTTCGGACTTGGACAGCATCGGGGGGAACATCAACCGGATGACCAGTCTCTGGCAGACAGCCCACCCTGTATCTGATGGAAAATCCGTCTCCACGATCACCTGGCTCGGCTACGACGCACCTAACGACGTCGTAAAAGACGCGACTTTCACCCACTACGCATACGATGGCGCACCGGCCTTCGATAAATTCCTCGATGGACTCGACGCATCGCATTCCGGCGACTCGGCACCGCACCGAACCGTGATCGGCCACTCGTACGGATCGAGCCTCGTGGGTGCCGCGGCCCAGACCGGGGATCTCCACACCAACGACATCGTCTTCGCGGGCAGTCCTGGCGTGGAGGTTTCCCGCGCCGATCAGCTGGACGTTCCGAAGGGGCATGTGTGGAACGAGACGCCGACGGTGACCCGGTTCCAGAGCTCGGCCGCATGATCCATGGCGGAGGTTTCGGGCGCGAAATTCCCGCCGATTCAGGCTTCGGCGCCAACCAGATGGCCACGGACACCCAGGGGCACGGCGGTTACTGGAACGCGGGCTCCGAGAGCCTGAAAAACCAGGCCCTGGTGGTCGTCGGCAAATACGACGACGTGAAGGCGGCACCTGAGCCGACCAGACCGTATACACCGCACGCAGGGTGGGAAAGATAGGAACGCCCACATAGAGGTGCCGGTACGCAGGCGATGAGACGATGACCGACCCACAGCCCAGTCCGACGGAATAAGGCTCCCTGCCATGAAGGAAAAGCTGAGCACTCTTGTGCTCGCCGCGCCCCTTGCAATCATTACTCTCACGGGATGCAGTATGTCTGACCAGAGCTCCGATGAAACCAAGTCCGCCGGCACGAGCACCACAAGGGATGCCTCTGATGCGCTGCTGAAGGTATCCAGCGGCATATACGACTTGATCGGCGTCAAGGGAAAGGCGTCCGACGGTTCCGCAGGGGTCCAGGAATGCCCGGGAAAGGATCCGAAAAAATACTTCCAGATCTTTCACCCGTGGAGTTTGCACCCCGCCTCGGCGAGTGATGTCGAAAAGGCGATGGAGAATCTCAGGACGGAACTGCCGAAACATGGCTGGAAGATCGTCGAATACGGTCCGGACACCAGCAAGAACAAGAACATCAATCTGACCGCCGACAATGACGAGAAGAAGGCCGGCGTAAACGTCGTTCAGATGTTGAAGGACAACCCGCCGATGCTGAGCCTGACCGTCGTGTCCGGCTGCTACAAGGTCCCGGACGGCCAGAAGGTCGAGTACTACTGAGGGCGGCTGGTACGAGCGCCTCAAGGGACGGCTCCGAGGCAACCGTCCCCGCCGTACGCCAGGATGGACCGCATGCCGCCCGCGAAGCGCCCCACCGGCCCCTTCACGCCCCTCGACTTCCAGCTGGTCCTGCTGCGCCGCATGGCCGACCACAACCCGGAGCTCGTCGAGACCGCGCGTCACGAGCTGGGCGTCTCCGTCGCCGGGATGCGTGAGGCGAACCGCCGCTGGCAGGCCATGCTGCACTCCCCGCACGCCCGCGCCGCCGCCTCCCGGTACCGCTCGATCCTGGGCGAGCCCGAGTCGGCGCAGGCCCGACGGATCGGCGACCTGGACTGTCAGGCGCTGCTGTGGCCCGTCCCGCTCTGGCCGGACCTGCGTTTCGAGATCCTGCTCGCGCCGGACGGGGCGGTGTGGAACGAGTGGCTCGTACGGGCCCCTGGGGCGCCCGCGCCCCGGCTGGAGACCCTGGAGGACCTGACTCCCTGGTCCGCCACGGTCGACGAGGTGGCTCGCGCCTTCGCCCCCGCCCGCCCCCTGGAGGGCACGGCCCCCACCCGCTGGGGCCTGGCCTTCACCGCCCCGGACGCCTCGGGCGAACGGCACGCGTGCGCCGCGGAGTTCACCTGGGGGCTGCTGCAGCGGACGGGCGTCAGCGGGCGGCAGCCCTGAGGATCGCCTCCGCCACCGCGGGCACCGAGTCCGGGTGCAGGGAGAGGAAGAGGTTCGGCTCGACCAGTTCCAGTTCCATCACGCACGGCAGGCCGTCCGGCCCGTCCACGAGGTCGACGCGGGCGTACAGGAGGTCCGGCGTGCCCGGTACGGCGTTCAGGGCCCGTTCGGCGACGGCCGTCTCCACCGCCGTGGGCTTCCATGCCTCCAGGCGCGGGTGGGCCACCTTCGCCTCGTCGTACACCGTGCCGGGCGTGAGGACGGCGCCTTTGCGGCTGGCATGCACGAGCCGCCCGCCGACGTACTGAAGGGCGCGCTCCCCGCTGATGTCTATGCCGCTCAGATACGGCTGCACCATCGCCGTCAGCCCCTCGGCGTGCATCCGCTCGATGTGCGCCGCGGCGGTCTCACGCTCCGCGGGCGTGTAACGGGCGGCATAGCGGGCGCCCGCCCCCGAGGTGGGCTTGATGACGTACTCATGGTCCGTGGGCAGGTCCGCAGGGTCGCCCGGGACCCGGTAGCGCGTGGGGACGGTCGGGACGCCCGCGGCGGCGAGGTCTCCGAGGTAGCGCTTGTCGGTGTTCCAGCGGACGACGTCCGCCGGGTTGGCCAGCCGTGTGGCCTTCCCGCACCGCTCGGCCCAGGCGGTGAACTCCGCCGCCCGCCAGCTGTAGTCCCAGGTGGAGCGGATCACAGCGAGGTCGTACGCCGCCCAGTCGGCGTCCGGCTCGTCCCAGTACTCGGCGGTGGCGTCCGCCCCCGCCGCCCTCAACTCGGCGACCAGGCCCGGCAGGTCGCCGTCGGCCGCGACGTCCGGACCGGGACGGCAGGTCACGAGCGCGATTCGGGGGGCTGCGGTGCGGGACACGTCCGGGGACTCCTGTCATGGGTGGCCTTTGCGCGCAGGCTAACAACGGGGACTGCGGCGGCCGGGGGCGAGGGTGAGTTCCATGAGGTCCGCGTCACTTCGTGGGCGGGTTTTCGGGCGGCGTGAGGTAGGAACGGTCCTTGAGTCGGTACGTCGTACGTCCTCTTCGACGCAAGGAGCAGCCGCGTGTCCTCCCTCTTTCCGGCCCTGACCGAGCCCTCGGCCGGGCGGCGGCCCGCCCTGGGCTTTGGTGAGCGGTCCCTGACCTACGCCGAGCTGGCCGCGGCGGCGGGCGCGCTCGCCGAGCGGATCGCGGGGGCGGGGAGGGTCGCCTTGTGGGCCACACCCTCCCTGGAGACCGCCGTCGGGGTGGTCGCCGCGCTTACCGCCGGCGTGCCCGTCGTCCCGCTGAATCCGAAGTCCGGGGAGAGCGAACTGGGGCACATCCTGGGTGACAGCGCTCCGGCGGTGGTGCTCGCCGCCCCTGGGGACCATCTTCCGGCAGCGGTGAGCGCGCTGGAGCGCCTCGACGTCGACGTGCGCGCCGCGGGCGTGTTCGCCCCCGCCGCCGTGGACGACGAGAGCCCCGCGCTCGTCGTCTACACCTCCGGGACCACCGGCCCGCCCAAGGGTGCCCTCATCCCCCGCCGGGCCCTGGCCGTCACGCTCGACGCGCTCGCGGACGCCTGGCAGTGGACCGGGGAGGACGTCCTCGTGCACGGGCTGCCGCTGTTCCATGTGCACGGACTGGTGCTGGGCACCCTGGGCCCGCTGCGGCGCGGCGGATCCGTACGGCACCTGGGGCGCTTCAGCACGGACGGTGTGTCGCGGGAGCTGGGCACGGGGGCCACCATGCTGTTCGGCGTCCCCACGATGTACCACCGCATCGCCGAGGCCCTGCCCTCCGACCCGGAACTAGCCAAGGCGCTGGCCGGGGCCCGGCTGCTGGTCTCCGGTTCCGCCGCGCTCCCGGTGCACGACCACGAGCGGATCGCCGCGGCGACCGGCCGCCGGGTCATCGAGCGGTACGGGATGACCGAGACGCTGATGAACACGAGCGTGCGGGCGGACGGGGAGCCGCGCCCGGGCACGGTCGGTGTGCCGCTGCCCGGGGTCGAGCTGCGGCTCGTGGAGGAGGACGGTTCGCCGATCGCGTCGTACGACGGTGAGACGGTCGGCGAGATCCAGGTGCGCGGCCCGAACCTGTTCACCGGGTATCTGAACCGGCCCGACGCAACCGCCGCCGCGTTCACCGACGACGGCTGGTTCCGCACGGGCGACATGGCGGTGCGGGAGAGCGACGGGTACGTGCGCATCGTGGGACGCAAGGCCACCGACCTCATCAAGAGCGGCGGCTACAAGATCGGGGCGGGCGAGATCGAGAACGCGCTGCTCGAACACCCGGGGGTGCGGGAGGCCGCCGTCACCGGGGAACCGGACGAGGATCTGGGCGAACGGATCGTCGCCTGGGTGGTGCCGGCCGACCCCGACGCCCCGCCCGGCACGGACGAACTCGCCGACCATGTGGCCCGCCGGCTCGCCCCGCACAAGCGTCCGCGCGTCGTACGGCACCTCGCCGCGCTGCCCCGCAACGACATGGGGAAGATCATGAAGCGGGCGCTGGGCGATCAGCGGACTCCGGGCGACGCACGGGCGACGGGCGACGAGCGGACTCAGGGCGATGACTGAGCGCGCCACGGCACGGGAGGCACTCGCCCTCGTCACCGACGACTTCCGTGAACTTCCTCATCCGGCCGGGGAGTCCGCATCCGATGGCCCACTGGGCTGGTCCGGCTACGACGCCTCGCGTGCCCGCGCCGCCGCGCGTACCGGCGAGGACGAGTCCGTCGTCTGCGGTCGCGCGAGCGTCGGCGGCACCCCGGCGGTGCTGATCGCTTTCGAGTTCGGTTTCCTCGGCGGCTCGCTCGGCGAGCGCACCGGGGACCGGATCGAGACGGCGCACAGGTACGCCCGCGCGAACCGGCTGCCGGTCGTGTCGCTGGTGGCTACCGGAGGCAGCCGGATGCAGGAGGGCATGCTCGCGCTCACCCAACTCCAGCGTGTGGCCCGGCAGTCGGCGCTCACCCGCGCGGCCGGGCTGCCGCAGATCGCGGTCCTGCGCGACCCGACGACCGGCGGCGGCTGGGCCACGCTGGGCGCCGGAGCGGATGTGGTGCTGGCGCTGCCGGGTGTCCAGGTCGGGTTCGCGGGCTCCCGGGTACGGCCGGCCGACGCGGATCCGGAGGCGTACACCGCGGAGGCCCAGCTGGCCGCGGGAACCATCGACGTGGTGGTTCCCGCCGGGGACCTGCGCGAGCAACTCGGCCTGTGGCTCGCACTGCTGACCGCGCCGTCGGCCGAACCGGCCCCCGTACCCGCGGCGTTGGGCACCGCCGACCTCCCGGCCACCGGCTGGGACGCCGTACTCGGCGCCCGCGCCCCGGAGCGCCCCCGCGCGGGGGCCTACCTGGACGCGTACTTCACCCGCCGCACCACCCTCAGCGGCGACCGCTGCGGGGGCACCGACGAGGGCATGCTGTGCGGTTTCGGCAGCCATGACGGCCGTACGGTCGCCTACGCGGCCCAGACCGGCACCCCGACCCGCCCCGCGGGGTACCGCACGGCCGCGCGTCTTGTCCGGCTGGCCGACGCCCTTTCCATCCCCGTGCTGACGCTGGTGGACACCCCGGGTGCGGCCAATGACGCCGAGGCGGAACGGCAGGGCGCGGGCGCCGCGATCGCGGACCTGTTCGCCGCGGTCGCCACCGCCCGTACGCCCCTGACCACCCTGGTGATCGGCGAGGGCGGCTCCGGCGGGGCACTCGCCCTGGCCGCTCCAGGCAACACCTGGGCCACCCCGGACAGTTACTTCTCGGTCATAGCCCCCGAGCTGGCCGCCGCGATCCTCAAGCGCCCGCCCGGGCAGATCCGGGCAACGGCGGACCAGCTGCGCGTACGGCCCCAGGACCTGGTGGAGCTGGGAGCCGTACAAGGAGTCGTATGACGGTCGCGCGAGGAGCCGTACGGCGATGCCGCGGCGGCGGTGCGACGCACAAACCGTCACCCGAACGGCCCACCCCTCCCGGCCCACCTCGACAGGCGCGGCCCTTCTTCTCGGCACACGATGGGGGAGGAAGGGCCCGCCGACCGGCGGTCCCCCTGCGGTCTGTCCTCGGAAGGTACCGCCATGACCGTCAGACTGGACCAGCTGCGCCGCTGCCACTTCGCCGTTGATCTGGGAGCGGCCCGGACCCGTGTCTACGTCAAGGGCGCCGGGCTCGTCGTCGACCAGCCCAGCGCAGCCGCCGTGAACACCAGGACCGGTGCGCTGATAGCGGTCGGGGAGCTCGCCGAGAAGATGACGGGACGCACGCCCTCGTACATCCGTGTGACCCGGCCCGTGTCCGGAGGCACCGTCGTGGACATCGAGATGGCCCAGCGCATGCTGCGCCAGCTCCTCGGGGAGAAGCTGCGCCGCCGGCTGCGCCGCAAGCCCCGGCTGCGGGCCGCCGCCTGCACACCGCACGACGCCGATCCGCTGGCCCAGCGCGCGGCCATCGAGACCCTGGTCGGGCTCGGGGCGCGGCGGGTGGAGCTGGTCGACACGCTCGTGGCCGCCGCCGTGGGGTGCGGTCTGCCGGTCGAGCAGCCCGAGGCCTCGATGATCATGGTGTGCGGGGCAGCCGCCACCCAGATCGCCGTACTGTCGCTGGGCAACATCGTAACCGCCGAACGGGTCCCCGTGGGTGGCGAGGCGGTCGACCACGCGATCGTGCAGCATCTGCGCCACGCGCACGCGTTGATGCTGCCGAGCCAGTCCGTACGGCCTCTGCAGATCGCCCTCTCCGGCAACGGGCTCACCTCGCACGGCCCCGCCTCCACCGAAATCCTGGGCAGGGACGTGGCGACCGGGCTCGCGCGCTCCGTGCGGGTCGACACGGCCGCCGTACGGGACGCCATCCAGACCCCGCTCACCGCCGTGCTCGACGGTATCGGCAGAGTACTGCGGGACTGCCCGCCGGATCTGGTGGCCGACCTCGCCGACCGCGGCGTCATGATGGTGGGCGGAAGCGCGCTGCTGCCGGGCCTGGACCAGATGCTCCGCCAGGCGACCGGTATGCCGGTGCACATCGCCGAGCGGCCCGACATCTGCGCCGTGCAGGGGCTGGGGGAGATGCTGGAGGGGAGGATCCAGCCGCTGGTTCTCAACCCCTTGGCCGCCTGACGGAATCCATTACGGTGAAGGGACAGTGAAGGCGTCGGCCACATACGGGGGGCGTGATGGTCGTGTCTCAGAACGACGTCATCGGCGTGACCGGCGTCATCGGCGTCACCGGACACCGTCACCTTCCCCCGGACGTCCTGCCCGCAGTCCGCCACGGCATGACCGCCGAGCTGTGCGCGGCCACGACGGCCGGGGCGCTCAGCTGCCTGGCGGCCGGCGCCGACCAGCTCTTCGCCGGGCTCGCCCTGGACCGCGGCGTCCCGGTGACCGCGGTGATCCCCGGCATGGACTACGAGGCCCATCTCGGCGACGAGGACATACGGGCGTCGTACCGCCGGCTGCTCACGTCCTGCGCCGCGCGCGTCGACCTGCCGAGGGAGCCCACGCACGAGGAGGCGTACTACGCGGCGGGCCGCTGGATCGTCGACCACGCGGACCGCCTGCTCGCCGTATGGGACGGGCGCCCGGCACGCGGACTGGGCGGCACCGCCGACGTGGTCGCGTACGCGCGCCGCACGGGAGTGCCGGTCACGGTGCTGTGGAGCCCCGGGGCGACCCGGGAGTGAAGCGCCCCGCCACTCAGGACCCGAAGCGCACCAGCCAGTCCGTGTGCTGCGGGCTCACCAGCCGCTCCGCCTCCGCCACCGCCTCCGCCCACCCCTCCTCGGTGACCGTGGTGCCCATGGCCACCCGCAGGGTGTCCAGGTCCTGCTCGATGAGCGAGTGCGCGTACGTCAGCGGACGGTGCCTGCGCACCTCCTGCCAGGCGACGGCCGCCGCGGCGCCCGCGCTCAGCAGTCCCGCGACGTCCCAGTTGCCGATCACTCCCGCGGCCCTGAGCGCCGCCGCGAGCAGCGCGAGGGACGTCAGCGAGGCCGTGACGGAGGACCAGCGGACCGAGGAGCGATGGGCCTGGGAGGCACGGTTGCCGTACCAGACCAGCTGTTCGAGCACCCGGTCCCGCAGATAGATGTCCCGCCGCGCGGCGAACGACTTGGCCCGCACCGCGCGCATCCCGGGCGTGATCTGCCCGACGACGCCCGTGCCCGCGCCGTCCCGGGATTCCCGGGAGTCCTCCCAGCCCACCTTCCTCAGCTCCCGCAGCCGCTCCTCGAGGCGGTCCGCGAACATGCCGTCGGGGTTGCGGACCCGGGAGTGGAAGGGCCCGCCGTGCACCATGTACTGCCACGCGAGCGACTTGAGGGTCTCCGCGGCGGCCCGGTGCGCCTGCCAGTGGGCGCGGGCGCGGCGGCGGGAGGTGTGGAGCCCGATGGCGGTCGTCAGGGCGTACAGGACGGCGGCGCCCGCCGACGCGAGGTGACTGCGCATGTGTTCGGCCAGCGCCGCCGCGGCGGTGGCGAGCATCAGAAAGGTCAGCTGGGTGCGGACGGCGCGGATCGATTCACTCTGCCGGGCCAGCGCACGGCGGTCGTTGTAGACATACAGGGGCGGTAATTCCGCATCACCTATGGTCGTGCTCGGTCCCGTTACGGTCACGTTGGCACCTCGCGTGGTCGAGGGCCTCCATCTTGCGGGTCCGGCCGGAGTAGTTCCAGGGCCTGAAGGGACTTACGAGCGGCCGGTTCGCGTCGCCTGGTGTATGTTTCGCTATCAGACCCGGCATAGGTTTCGCAATCACCCCTGCTCGGGTCGGGCTGTCTCAAGCGCCACACGTCGAACCAACCCGCAGCACCCACTGTGTGGCAGCGACCTCTGTGACAGAGGCCGCCCATTCACCTCCGCGAGTTCGACGACAGACCAGAACGAGGCCGTCATGATCCTTCAGGTTAAGACGAGCGGTATGGCCCCCTCCCACCGGGAGCCGAAGCAGCACGCGCCGCTCTCCCCCGCAGCCCGTCACCACGCCCCGGCCCAGTCGGCGCGCCCTCAGGCCCCCGTCAACGCCACCTTCAACTCCTCGATCTGAGTACGCACACCACGTACGCAGAGCGCGCACCGCGTACTCGGACCGAGTACACAACTGAAGAGCTGGGCCCACTCCCCCCGGTGCGCCGGCGCACATCCGCGCCACCGAACGAGTGATCAACAAACCTTGTATACTGGCGAGTTGCCTCGGCCCAGCCCTTCATACCGACTAAAGTGGGGGCAGTGACGACTGCGCCCGCGCTACAGCAACTGGTCCTCAAGGTGCACTCCCGGTGCGATCTGGCATGCGATCACTGCTATGTCTACGAGCACGCCGACCAGAGCTGGAGCCGACGGCCGAAGATCATCTCGCAGGACACCGTGGACCAGGTCGCCTACCGGCTGGCGACATACGCCAAGGAGCGTGAGCTCCCCTCCGTCTCGGTGATCCTCCACGGCGGCGAGCCCCTCCTCGCCGGACCCCTGCGCCTGCGCGCCATCTGCGAGGCGCTCACGACCGCCCTCGCCCCGGTGACGACCCTCGATCTGCGCATCCACACCAACGGCGTGCAGTTGAGCCCGCGCCATCTCGATGTGTTCCGGGACTTCGGCGTCAAGGTCGGAATCAGCCTGGACGGTGACCGCGCGGCGAACGACCGCCATCGCCTGGACCGCAGGGGCCGCAGCAGCTACGACCGGGTACTGCGGGCGGTGGAACGACTGCGGGCACCGCGCAACCGCCATCTCTTCGCGGGACTGCTGTGCACCGTGGACGTGGCGAACGACCCGGTCGCCGTCCACGACGCGCTGACCGCCCTTGAGCCCCCGCGCATCGACTATCTGCTGCCCCACTCCACCTGGGACAGCCCGCCGCCCAGGCCGGAGGGGTCCCGGGTGCCCTACGCCGACTGGCTGCTGGCGGTGTACGACCGCTGGGCGCAGCAGGGGCGGAGCGTGCCGGTGCGGATCTTCGAGTCGGTGCACAGCACGCTGAACGGCGGCCCCAGCCTGACCGAGGCGCTCGGGCTCGCGCCGTCCGATCTCGCGGTGGTGGAGACCGACGGCACGTTCGAGCAGGCGGACTCGCTCAAGACCGCGTTCGACGGTGCCGCCGAGACCGGCTACGACGTCCTCCGGCACAGCTTCGCGGAGCTCGCCGAACACCCCGGGGTGCGGGCCCGGCAGCTCGGCATCGACGGGGTCAGCGAGACCTGCCGCGCCTGCCCGGTCGTCGAGTCCTGCGGGGGCGGGCTCTACGCGCACCGCTACAGCGGCACACGCGGCTTCGACAACCCGAGCGTCTTCTGCGAGGACCTGCGCACGTTCATCGAGGGCGTGGCGGAACGGGAACGGGCCAGAGGGCGCACCCACTCCCCCCAGGAGGGCGTATCCAGCCCCCAGGAGCGCACACCCACACCGCACGAACAGGCGCCCGCACCCCGCTCACGCGACGAACTGTACTTCTCACACGTCGAGTTGGCCCGTCGTCTGATCACCACTCAGTTCCACCGGCTCGTCGCACAGCCCGGCGGCAAGGACGCATGGCGCCTGCTGGAGGAGTTGGACGCCGACGACCGGAGCCGCCGGCACGTCAACGCGGTCCTCGGCCACCCGTATCTGCTGCCCGTGCTCAGCAGTCTGGGGCTGCTCCCCGGCGGGAGCGCGCTGTTCATGGCGATCGTGGCCGCCTGCGCCGTACGCGCGGGGGCAACCGCGACGCTCTCCTGGGACCAGCCGCACCCGGACCTCCACCTCCCCACCCTGGGCACCGTGACGCTGCCCGGCCCGGGGCCCGTCGAGGTCACGGTCGCCGAGGACGGGTTCCAGATCCGCAGCGGGCCGGACACGGCGGCGGGATCCTGGCGCCCGCTGGCGAGCGCCGTCCTCACCGACGGCACGACCGTGCTCGTGGACGACGCCGATCCGCTGCGCCGCGACTCCTACCCCGTACCCGTCTCCGCCCCGCTGACCGCCGACGCGCTGGACGCCTTCCGTGAGCGCCTGCTGGCCGCGTACTCCCTGCTGGAGACCCGGACGCCCGACTGGCGAGACGGGCCCGACGCACTGGACGTCACCACCGTCACCCCCCTGCCGCCTGGCTCGGGGCTGCACCTGGGCAGCCACGGGTACGGGGCGCTGGGCCTGGCCGTCGACTTCGCGCCGGAGGAGTTCACTCGCGAACTGCCCCGCCTGGGGCGGCGGGTGGGACAGCCGGCCACCCCGGTCCCGCCGGAAGGCGCGGGCACCCATGACTGACTTACATGCGCTCGCCGGGTTGGGGATCCGCCGAGGCGGCGTCCTCGTGGTCCACTCCTCGCTCAGCGGCACCCGTCTGCGGGCAACCGTCGTGCGGGACAAGCTCCTTGACGTGCTCGGCCCGCACGGCACGCTCGTGGTGCCCGCCTTCACGCCCGAGAACTCGACCACCTCGACCGCGCATCTGGAGCGTGTCGCGCGTATGCCGGACCGTGAAGTGGCCGAATTCCGCGCGAAGATGCCGCCCTTCGAACCGGACACCACCCCCTGCCCGTCGATGGGCATGCTCGCCGAGTGCGTAAGGATCACGCCCGGCGCCGTGCGCAGCGCACACCCCCAGACCTCCTTCGCGGCGCTCGGCCCGCGCGCCGCCGAGCTGATGGACGGCCACCACCCCCACTGCCACCTCGGCGAGCACTCGCCCCTGGCCAGGCTGTACGAGGCTGACGCCCAAGTCCTGCTGCTGCGCGTGGGGTTCGGGGTCTGTACGGCCTTCCATCTGGCCGAGTACCGGAGCGTCCCGCCCCCACCGCGACGTCCGTACCACTGCGTCATGGGGGCCATCGGGAACTGGATCACCTATGAGGATCTCGCCCTGGACGACAGCGATTTCACCGAGATCGGGGCGTCGTTCCCGCCCGGGCTGCTCACCGCCGCCGACGTTGCCGGGCGGCCTGCCACACTGTTCGGTTTGAGGGCCGCGGTCGACCACGCGCGACGCACAATGACTGAAATCAGACGATGAATGGCCCGAAAAATGCCCGGTGTTACGGCACCTCGTCGGGCACATTTGATTACTCCCGGCGGGGGGTGCGTGCACCCCTCACCGGACGGGTGACGTGCCGCGGGTGCGCGTACCGGTCGTCGGGCGGGGGGTCGTGTGGATTACCCAGGACAGGGATGGTTGTCCGACACCAGGCCCTACTTCTTCCTGAGTTACGCGCACACACCTACCTGGGGTTCGACCCGCGGCGACCCCGACCACTGGGTGCATGTGCTGTACAAGGACCTGTGCGACAACATCATGCACCTCACCGACCTGCCCGCCGGCGCCTCCGCGGGCTTCATGGACCGTGAGATGCACTCCGGCGACGGCTGGCCCGAAACGCTCGCCGAACACCTGTCGATCTGCCGGGTGTTCGTGCCGCTGTTCTCCCCGCGCTACTTCACGAGCGAGATGTGCGGGCGCGAGTGGTACGCCTTCAACGAGCGGATCCTGCGCGCCCGGGCCGCCGGCGCGGGCAGCCTCCCCGCCATCGTCCCGGCGCTGTGGGCACATGTGGACTACGAACAGCTCCCCGAATCCGTACGGCACATCCACGTGGACCACGCCGCGTTCGGGGCTCGTTACGCGGACGAGGGGATCTTCAGCCTCATCAAGCTGAACCGGCTGCGCGACGAGTACGAGGAGACCGTGATGCAGCTGGCCCGGCGCATCGTCCAGGTCGCCCACGACTCCCCCCTGCCCCCCAGCCAGCCGCGCCGCTACGAGAACACACCCAGCGCGTTCAAGCCGCGCGGCCAGAGCACACGCAGCATCCACCTCACCATCGCCGCGCCCACCCGCCACTCCATTCCGGAGCACCGCGACCCCCGTCCCTACGGCGAGCACGCCCACGACTGGAACCCCTATCCGCAGGAGGCCGCGCGCTCCCTGCCCTCGCTCGCCGAGGAACTGATCCGCTCCCTGGACTACCGGGTCACCGTCGCCTCCTTCGACGACGAGGACACGGGGCCCGAACCGCTCGGCCCTGCCGAGGACGACAAGCCGCCGGGGCGGCCCGGCATCCTCCTGATCGACCCGTGGGCGCTCAGAGACGACGAACGGTGCCGCAGGCTCTCGGTGTTCGACACCAACACCCGTCCCTGGATCAACGCCATCGTCCCCTGGGACCGCAGCGACCGGCAGTGCCAGAGCGAGGAGGGCAAGCAGCTCACCGCGAAGCTGGAGAGGACGCTTCCGCTGATCCTGGACCGGGGCCGCCGTACGGACTGCCGTATCGCCGTCAACGGCGTACCCACGCTCACGGCCTTCACGGATGTGCTGCCCAAGGTCGTGGCGCACGCCACCAAGCAGTTCTTCAAGCACGCGACACCTCACCCGGTGGCCGGACCGCATGTCCCGAGGCCCCGTCTGACGGGTCCTACGCCCTCGACACTCCCGCCCGCGCGGGACACCACGATGGAGGAGAAGCATGACGGCGGCTCCTGACGGACGCATCATCACCTTCTACTCGTACAAGGGCGGGACCGGTCGCACCATGGCCCTGGCCAACACGGCGTGGATCCTCGCCGCCAACGGCAAGCGTGTGCTCGCCGTGGACTGGGACCTGGAGGCACCCGGACTGCACCGCTTCTTCCACCCGTTCCTGGACGCGGACGTCCTGGCCTCCACCACCGGTGTCATCGACATCATCACCGAGTTCCACTGGGCCGCCACGACCGGTGCGCCGCGCAGCGGAGACTGGCACCGGGCCTACGCGCGCGTCCAGCGGCACGCCGTGTCCCTGCACCCCGAACGGCTCGGCTGGATCTTTCCCGACGGCGGCACTCTCGACTTCCTGTCGGCCGGACGCCAGGACCGCGCGTACTCGGCGACCGTGTCCTCCTTCGAGTGGGACAACTTCTACGAGCGCCTGGGCGGCGGGCAGTTCCTTGACGCGCTGCGCGACGACATGAAGGCGAACTACGACTACGTCCTCATCGACAGCCGCACCGGACTGTCCGACAACGCGGACATCTGCACCATGCAGATGCCCGACGTCCTGGTCGACTGCTTCACTCTCAGCGACCAGTCGATGGAGGGCGCCGCCGCCGTGGCGCGCAGTGTCGAGGAGGGCTACCACCCGCACGAGATCAGAGTCCTGCCCGTTCCCATGCGGATCGACGAGGGCGAGAAGGAGAAGGTCGACGCGGGCCGCGCGCTGGCCCGGCTCAAGTTCGACGGGCTGCCCAAGGGGCTCGCGGGCGAGGAGCTGACCAGGTACTGGGGTGCCGTGGAAATCCCTTACAGGCCTTATTACGCATATGAAGAGACCCTTGCCACCGTCAGCGACGAGAAAGGCCTTGCCAACTCCCTGCTGTCCGCGTTCGAGCGGCTCACCGGCGTGGTGTCGGACGGTGAGATCACCCAGCTCCCGACCGTTCCCGAGTCGGTGCGGCTGCGCTGCAAGGACGCCTATGTGCGGCGGCGGCCGATGGCGAAGGTGGCCGAGGTCGTCATCGCTTATGTGGCGGAGAACCGTATGTGGGCCGAGTGGATGGAGTCGGTCCTCATCCGCTCCGGATGCAGCGTCGTGCTGCGCGATGTGTCGACCGCCGCGATGGAACGGCCGGGACCCGGCACCCGGACCCTGGTCCTGCTGTCCACTCCGTTCCTCAACTCCCGTCACGCTCAGGACACCTGGCGTGCCCTCGCGGACGCGTCGGCGGCCGGGGCACCCGTCCAGTTCGTACCGCTGCGGGTGGACGACGCCCGGCTGCACTCCTCCCACCTGGAGTACAACCCGGTCGATCTGCACCGCCTGGACGAGGCGCACTGCATCGCCGGAGTGCTGCGTGCCCTCGAACTGCCCGTCCAGCCGCTGGACGCCGGAGCGGCGGCTCCCCGCTTCCCGGGCAGCGTGCCGCGGATCTGGAACGCCCCGCAGCGCAACGTCACCTTCACCGGCCGCAGCCTGGTCCTGGAGAGGCTGCGCGACCAGCTCGGCGGCGGCAGCATGTCCGTCGTCCTGCCGCTGCCCCAGTCGCAGGCCCTGTTCGGGCTCGGCGGCGTAGGCAAGACGCAGCTCGCCAACGAGTACGTACACCGCTTCATGGCCGACTACGACCTGGTGTGGTGGATCTCCGCCGAGCACAGCGACAACGTTGTGGCCTCCCTCGCCGAACTCGCCGCCCGGCTCGGCGCGCCCGTCGGCGACGACATCTCCATGGCCTGCCAGGAAGCCCTCCAGCGGCTCGGGCGGGGCATACCGGGCCGCTGGATCCTCGTCTTCGACAACGCCGACGACCCCGAGGACCTCAAGCCGTACTTCCCCCGGGGAGGCGGCGGCCACATCCTCATCACCTCCCGCAACCAGACCTGGGCCCAGCAGGGACCCTCGCTGCCCATCGACGTCTTCCTGCGCGAGGAGAGCGTCGAGCACCTGATGCGCCGCGCCAGGAGCCTCGGCCCCGAGGACGCCGACCGGGTGGCGACCGCCGTGGGCGACCTGCCGCTGGCCGTCGCGCAGGCCGCGGCGTGGCTCGCCGAGACCGCCATGCCCATCGACGACTACCTGGAGCAGCTCGACCGTCAGACCACCGACGTCCTCGCCCTCAACCAGCCCGCCGACTACCCGCAGCCCGTCGCCGCTACCTGGAACATCTCCATCGCACGCCTGCGGGAGCGTTCACCCGCCTCGGTGCGCCTGCTCGAACTGTGCGCTTTCATGGCCGCCGAGCCGATCGCGGCCCAGCTGCTGTACAGCAAGGAGATGATCGACGCGCTCAAGCCGTACGACCCCGCGTTGCAGGAGAAGCTCGTCCTCGGGCGGGTCATCCGGGAGATCGGCCGGTTCGCCCTCGCCAAGATCGACTCGATGGGCACCAGCATCCAGGTGCACCGTCTGGTGCAGGCCGTCATCCGCTCCCAGCTCTCCGAGGAGCAGCAGGAGGAGACCCGCCGGGTCGTGCACACCGTGCTCGCCGGTGCCCGCCCCGACGAGGACGAGCCGATCGACGACCCGGCGACCTGGCCCCGGTTCGACCTCATCTGGCCCCACCTGGACGCCTCGGACGCCCGGGGCAGTACGGAGCCCGAGACCCGGCGGCTGATGATCGACCGCGTGCGCTACCGCTGGAAGCGCGGCGACTTCGCGCGCGCCATGCAGCTCGCCGAGGAACTCCTCGCCGACTGGAAGGATCTGCTGGGCGAGGACGACGTGCAGTATCTGTATCTGCGCTGTCAGCTCGCCAACATCCAGCGCTCGCAGGGGCGTTACGTCGAGGCGCGGGCGATCGACGAGGAACTCCTCGAACGGCAGCGGACCGTGCTCGGCGACGACCACCCGCACACGTACGTCACCACCTCCAGCCTCTCCAGCGACCTGGCCGCGCTCGGCGACTACCGCAACGCCGTGGAACTGGCCCGCGAGGCGCACGAGGGCTTCAGCCAGATCTTCCACGAGTCCCATCCGCGCACGCTCAACGCCGCCAACAACCTCGCCCTCGCCCTGCGCATGGTCGGCCGCTACGGCGAGGCCCGCGCCCTCGATCAGGACGTCCTGGACCGCCGTATGGAGGTGCTGGGCCCGGACCACATCTACACGCTGTCCTCGGCCGCGTCCCTCGGCCGCGACCTGCGCGAGGTGGGCCGCTACGACGAGTCGGTGTCCCTGCTGTCACGGACCTACGAGGCGCACAAGCGGATCCTGGGCAAGAGCTTCCCCGGCACGCTGGCCTGCGCCAAGTCGCTCGCGGTGTCCCTGCGCCGGGCGGGCCAGTTCGAGGACGCCCGGCGGCTCACGACGGCGACGCGGACGCAGTACCGCGCCCAGTACGAGGCCCCGAACCCGGACTGGCTGGCCTGCGACCTCAACATGGCGGCCGACCTGTACGCCTCCGACGACCGGGAGGCGGCGCGCGAGGTGGCCCTCGAGGCGCTGGCGGAGTACATGAAGGTGCCGGGCGAGGCCCACCCCTACACCCAGGCGGCGCTGAACAACCTCGGGATCTTCCACTGGGGCTGCGGCGACACCGAGGAGGCCGAGGCCGTGTTCCTCCAGGTGCTGCCGCGGATGACGGAGGTGCTGGGCGAGCAGCATCCGCACACGCTGTTCACGGGCATCAACTACGCCAACGTGCTGGCCGACATGGGCCGTCTGGAGGAGGCGCGGGAGCTGGAGGACGAGGCCGCCACCGCGCTGCGCACCGTACTGGGTGCGCACCACCCGGAGACACTGGCCGTGGTCACCAACCTGGCGCTGACGATGGGCGCCCTGGGCCTCGAGGAGGAAGCGCGGGCCATGCACGACGAAGCCCTGACGGAGCTGCGCCTGCTGCTGGGCGACGACAACGGGATCACTCGGCTGGCGAGCCAGGACCGCCGGGTGTACCGGGACCTCGAGCCCCTGGCGGTGTGAGGCCGAACGGCACTGGAGCGCTGCTGCGCTACGGCGCTCCGGGGTCCGTCAGCAGCCAGCCGAGCACCGTCGGCAGCGCGCTGTACGCGGCGAAGTGGGCGGCCTCCGGGTCCAGGACGGCGGTGGCGCTGGGGATGCGGGCCGCCAGCCACGAGGAGTGGGAGGCCGGTGTGAAGACGTCCTGTTCGCCGTGCCACAGCAGGACCGGCACCCGGATGTCGGCGGGATCGAAGCCCCAGGGCCGGCACAGGGCGAGGACGTCGTCGATCCATCCGTAGGCTGAAATCCGCAGGGCCTCGCGGTAGTTGAGCAATAACATCGTGCGGATGCCGGTGTCCGAGACGATCAGCCGGTCCGCGTCGGGCAGTTCGCTGCGCAGTTCGTCGAGGAGGCGGACGGGGTCGCTGCGGATCGCGTCCGAACGCGGGATGAGACGGGCCGCGAAGCCCTCGGGGTCCCGGCCGGCGCTGCGGAACTCGCTGACGTTCGACGGCGCCATCCCCTCGAACCAGTCGAGTCCCTCCGCGTCCCGGGGAGCGAGGCCCACCATCGCGGCGGCACGCGTCACCCGGGCCGGCAGCAGGGCGGCGCAGGCCAGGGCGTGCGGTGCGCCGCCGGAGCGGCCCGCCACCGCGAAACGGCCGATGCCGAGGGCGTCGGCGACATCGGTCACGTCCTTGACGACATCCACGACCTGCCGTCCCGGACTCCGGTCGGAGCCGCCGTATCCGGGACGGTCGTAGCTGATGAGCCAGGCGCCGCGCTGGTAGAGGAACATCGAGCGGGGCCGGGGACCGACGCGGCTGCCGGGCATGCCGTGCAGGAGGAACACCGGGCGGCCTCGCGGGTCCCCCGTGCACTCGACCCGTAACAGCCTGCCGTCGGCTGTCCGTACATGGTCGACCGTGCGCACCTGCTCCCGCACAGCGCTCCCCCTCCCTCGGTCCGCGGACCGGGACGACGCTGTTCCGAGATTGCCCCAAGTCCCGTTCCATGAAACGAATCAGCAGGTCAACGAGGTCTCGGATCGGCCATCTCGGGGCGGCGCGGGGCAGGCCGGGGCCTGTGCCGTGCACGGCCCGGCCACCCCTTCGTCCGGGGCGCCGGGACCGTGGTGCGGTGCGGTGTGTCAGGCCGGGGCGCCCTTGATGAAGTCGAGCAGGTCCCGGTTGATCTGGTCGGCGTGGGTGATGAAGAAGCCGTGGCCGGCCGCGGGGTACTCCTTGTACACGTTGTCCGGCACCAGTTTCGCCAGCCGCCTCCCGCTGAGGCCGATCAGAGCGGACGCGTCGGCGTCGCCGTGCAGGATCAGGGCGGGCACCGGGAGCGCGGCGGCTTCCTCACGCAGGTCGGTACAGAACCCTGTCCTGATCACCTCGACGGCCGCCTTCGCCGAGCAGTCGAGGCACTTGTTCACTGTCCACTGGATGAGTTCGGAGGAGATCTTGTTGCCCAGATGCGTGGCGAAGAACGCCTGCGCGTTCTGGGCCATCCACAGCGGCCTGTCCGCGGTCCGCTCCGCCATGAGGGCGTCGAAGAGACCCTGTTCGATCCCCTCCGGGTTGTCCGGCGCCCAGATCATCAACGGCGCGGTGACCGCCATCAGCACCACCCGGCTCACCCGGTCGCTGCCGTGCCGGGAGAGGTAGCGGATCACTTCGCCGCCGCCCATCGAGTGCGCGACCAGGGTCACCTCCCGCAGATCGAGGTGGTCGAGCAGCGCGGCGAGATCATCGGCCAGGGTGTCGTAGTCGAAGCCATGGCCGACCCAGTCCGAGCGGCCGTGGCCCCGCTTGTCGAACGCGATGCAGCGCAGGCCCTGCTCGGACAGCGGGAGCATCTGGAACTCCCATGAGCTGCTGGCCAGCCAGGCCCCGGTCACGAACACCACCGGCTTGCCCTGCCCCCAGTCGGTGTAGAACAGGCTGGTCCCGCCGGATCCCTCGAAGTACGGCATCGTGCGTCCTTCCCCGTTGATGTGGCGCCCTCGCGCTGATCCAACTCTCGCCCGGGTCAGGCCGTTCAGTCGATTACCCCGGAGGTAAGTGACGGAAGTGGCAGGCGTGATTCCTGACACCTGATGCGGGATGCCGGATGCCGGATGCCGGATACGACACGTCTACGGCGCCGGATCTGTCACCGCCCGGTCCACGGCGGCCTGGGCGCGTGCCGCGTACCTGCCCGCGATGACGAAGGGGAGCGCGAAGGCGAGCACCTGGACGGTGATGAGCGCCACCGGCTCGGAACGGTCGTAGCCGACTATCAGGGCGCACACGATGGCCGCGGCGCTGAAGGCGGCGGTCCAGATGCCGGTGAGAACGTTGTTGACGTGGATGAAGCGGGGAGCGTTCCAGAACTCCCGCGGGACCTGTTCGCGTGCGATGGAGAGCGTGAAGGGCTTTCCGACGGCGAGTGAGGCGAGCGCCATGACCGCCAGGGTCCCGTTGGCCAGCGCGCAGGTCCACCGGTGCAGTCCCGATGCCGGATCGGCCAGCGCGATCACCGCCATCACCACGAAGAACGCGCAGGTGGCGGTCGACAGCAGGTCGGCGCCCTGCCGACGCCGCGCACCGACGAGCAGAAGCACGGCGGCGGTGGCGGCCGTGCACATGCCCAGGCGCCAGTCGAAGGCGCTCAGGGCCGCATAGCAGAGCCAAGGGGCAAAGCCTCGGAGGTAGTTCACCGCAACGATCTCCTTTTGGAGTGGTCTCCGGAGTGATTCACACTCCAAAGTTGGACTGTCAAAAGCTTACCTGTCGAAGTTGCTCTGTCCAGAGTTGCTCTGTCCAGAGTTGACGTGTCAGCCAGGTAGTAAAATCGCGGCATGAGCCTGCGCCACGCCGTCCTGGGCCTGCTGGCCGAGGCCCCCAGAAGCGGATACGACCTGATCAAGGAGTTCGAGTCCTCGCTCGCCTTCGTCTGGCCCGCGAAGCCGAGCCAGGTCTACGGAGAGCTCACCAAGCTCAATGAGATGGGCCTGATCGAGATCACCGGCACCGGCGCCCGAAACCGCCGGGAGTACGGCATCACCGACGCGGGCCGCGCGGAGCTGAAGGAGTGGCTGTCCGGGCCCGGCATCGACAGCGCCTACCGCAGCGCCGCGCTCCTGCGCGTCTTCTTCCTGTGGATGCTGCCGCGCGAGGAAGGCGCCGCGTATCTGAAGGAGTTCGCCCGCCGCAACCAGGAGCGCCGCGCCGGTCTTGAGCGCGTGCGCGACGAGGCGAAGTGGGTCGGCGACCCGGTCCAGGTCTGCCAGTGGCTGGCCCTGGAGTTCGGAATCCGCGGCTCCCAGTCCGCCGGGGAATGGGCGGACTGGGCAGCCGAGGCGCTGAACGAGCATCTCTGACCCGCGCGCCCGGCACGGCTCGTAACACCGGCGGCGTCCCCGGCCGTTCCGCCGGGAAGGCGGTGATCTCGTCCCCGGCTCGCACGGTGGGGTGGCCTGCCGACGCCGGGCCGGCCACGCTCGGCGTGCGCCGGGCGGGCGAGGGACCCTCGCCTAAACTGCCCCGATGATCAAGCCGATTGAACTCGTCATCTTCGACTGCGACGGCGTGCTGGTCGACAGCGAACGCATCGCCGCCCGCGTCCAGGTGGCCCTCGGCGCGGAGCTGGGCTGGCCCCTCACCGAGGACGAGGTGGTGGACCGCTTCATCGGGCGATCGCACGCCTCCATCCGGGAGCAGGTCGCCGCCCGCCTCGGCGAGGAGACCGCAGCCGTCTGGTCGAAGCGGTTCGAACAGCTCCACCGCGAGGCCGTGGACGCCGGGCTCGCCCCCGTCGAGGGGCTGCCCGAGGCACTCGACGCGATCACTCTGCCGACCTGTGTGGCTTCCAGCGGCTCCCACGACAAGATGCGCCACACCCTGGGCCGCACCGGTCTCTACGACCGCTTCGCGGGCCGCATCTACAGCGCCACCGAAGTCGCCCGCGGCAAACCCGCCCCGGACCTGTTCCTGTACGCCGCCCGCCGCATGGGAGTCGATCCCGCCGCATGCGTGGTGGTCGAGGACAGCGGGCCCGGAGTCCGGGCGGCCCGCGCCGCGGGTATGCGCGCCTTCGGCTACGCCGGCGGACTCACCCCGGCCGAACGGCTCGAAGGCCCCGGCACCACCGTCTTCAACGCCATGCGCGAGCTGCCCGCTCTCGTCGCCGGACGGCACGAGTAGTCGCCCTCGCCGTCGGCACGGGCGAACGGCCGTGACCTCGCACTCCCGGCGTGGACAGGAAGTCCGCGTTCCGGGTTGATGAACCGTCAACTTGTGTTTGGCTGTGCCCGATCGGCATCACCTATCTCAACCACAAGGAGCACGGGCCGCGATGCGCAAGTCGTACTACGCAGCACATGTCTACATGATCGTGGGGGTGGTTTCCGGGCTGTTCTACCGGGAATTCACGAAGGCCAACGACTTCACCGGTGACACCCAGCTGGCTCTCATGCACACCCATCTGCTGGCCCTGGGCATGCTGGGCTTTCTGATCGTCCTCGCACTCGACAAGCAGTTTCAGCTGTCCGGGACACGGCTGTTCACGTCGTTCTTCTGGTTCTACAACGCGGGCATCGCCGTCACCGTGGGCATGATGGGTGTCCACGGGTGCCTGACCGTACTCGGCGACGACGTACCGGAGGCCGTCCCGCTCATAGCGGGTCTGGGGCACATCCTGCTGACCGTCGGGCTGATCCTGCTCTTCGTGCTGCTGGGCAAGCGCCTGAACGAGGCGGTGGCGAAGCCGTCGCCCACGGATCCTGAGCGGACCGGGACCTCGGTCTAGAGCCGGCCGGCCAGGCACCGGCGACCGCGCTGGTGGCGGTCGTGCGGGTGTGCCGGTGGAGCGTGGCCGGTAGTCCCCACCGTGTCGCGGAAGAGGCTGGTGCCGCCGATGTCGCTTTCGAGCGAGTCGGTCAGCCGCACGTAGCATGCCTCCATGTCGTCCACGAGCCACCGTCGGCTTTGGGTGTTGACGGTCTGTTGTACGGGCTTGCTGATCGTCAGTCTGGATGCCACCGTCCTCAACATCGCCTTGCCCTCGATCCGCAAGGAACTGGGCACGAATGTGGCGGGCCTGCAGTGGACGGTCGACGCTTACACCGTCGTTCTCGCTTCCCTGCTGGTTCTGGCAGGCTCCACCGCCGACCGCATCGGCCGGCGCAGGGTCTTGAATACCGGGCTGGCCCTCTTCACCTTCGGCTCGGTGCTCTGCTCCCTCGCGCCGGCCCTCTCCTGGCTCGTGGCCTTCCGCATGGTTCAGGCGGTGGGCGGTTCGATGCTCTCACCCGTCACCATGTCGATCATCACCAACACCTTCACCGCCCCTCGGGAACGGGCCCGTGCCATCGGAGTCTGGAGCGGCGCCAACGGCATCTCCATGGCGGCGGGCCCGGTCATCGGCGGCCTGCTGGTCGAAACGGTCGGCTGGCGTTCCATTTTCTGGATCAACGTCCCGATCGGTCTCACCGCACTGCTGCTCACCTGGCGATACGTCCCCGAGTCCCGCGCGGCCAAGCCCCGTCGGCCCGATCCGGTCGGTCAGCTCCTCGTCATCGCGCTTCTCGGCTCGGTCACCTACGCCATCATCGAGGCGCCCGGCAGCGGAGCCGGCACCCTGCTGCCCCTGGCCGCGGTGGCCGTGGCCGCCCTGACGGGGCTGCTGGTGTACGAGCCCCGCCGGGACGAGCCGCTGATCGACCTTCGCTTCTTCCGCTCAGCGCCCTTCAGCGGAGCGACGGTCATCGCGATCAGTGCCTTCGCCGCCCTCACCGGCTTTCTGTTCCTCAACACCATCTACCTGCAGAACGTCCGTGGGCTGTCTCCCCTGCAGGCCGGGCTCTACATGCTCCCCATGGCTGTCATGACCTTCGCCGGCGCCCAGCTCTCGGGACGGCTCGTAGCCGCCTACGGACCGCGCCCGCCATTGGCCGCCGCCGGAGTCTCGATGGCCGCGTGCGGACTGCTCTTCGCCGCCTTCGATGCCGGGTCGACCACGGTTCTCCTCTTCACCGGCTACATCACGTTCGGTCTGGGCTTCGGCTTGGTCAACGCCCCGATCGCCAACACCGTCGTCTCCGAGATGCCCGTCTCGCAGGCAGGCGTCGCCTCCGCCATCGCGTCCACCAGCCGCCAGACCGGCGCCACCCTGGGCGTCGCCGTCATCGGGTCGGTCCTGGCGGCAGGCACCCACGGCGTCATCACGGCGGGGTTCACCGCCGCCGGCCGCCCCGCCTGGTGGATCATCATGGGATGCGGCCTGTGCGTGCTGCTGGTGGGCCTGGCGACCAGTGGGCGCTGGGCACGCCGGACGGCTCGACGCGCCGCCGAGAGGCTGGAGTCGACGACAGAGCGTGTGTGAGGTCACCACGCACCGCATCCGGTGGCCGCTCGGTCCGCCGCGTGCGTCCGCTGCGCACCTGTGCACCATGGAAAACGAACGTTCCCTGACACACCTCGGGGGCCCGGTGAACCGGAATCCGCTCACCGCCGCACGGGGCATCTGGCGCGGCACGCTACGGCGCAACACCGGCGCGCTGCGACTTGCCGGGGGTCTGAGGGCAGCCGTGGTGGTGGTCCTGCCTGTGGTCGTCGGCACGGTGAGGGATCAACCCGTGGAGGGCATGCTGGGCTGTCTGGGGGCGCTCAACGTCACCCTCGCGGACATCTTCGGTGACCGCCGATCGCGGATGGCGACGCTGGGCCTGGTCGCCGTGGCCAACACGCTGAGCATCGGGGCGGGGCTGCTCGCCTCCCTCACCGGGCTGTGGGCCGTACCGCTCATGTTCTGCTGGGTGTTCGTGGTGATCGGGCTGGGTGTTCTGGGGCCGACCGCCGATCGCGTCACCTGGTTCGCGGTCGTGATGTTCAGCATCGGGCTGGGGGTGAGCGCCTCCTCGGTTCCTCAGGCCGCCTGGTCCACCCTGATGGTCCTGCTGGGCGGACTGTGGGCTCTCGCTGCCCTCACCCTTGTTCCCGGCCGTCAGGAACGGCTCGTCCTGCGTGCACTGGGGCAGTGCTTCGCCTCTGTCGGGCACTTCTCACGCATGTCCGGCGGGGCGGTTCCGTCGAGTGCGGAAGCACTCGACCGCGAGACGATCCGCATGCACGACTGGCTGGACGAGGCTCGAACCGTCTGCGGACGCCGTGAAGTCGGAGGACGCCTGAGAGCGCTGCTCCATTCGGCCGACCTGGCGTCCGCATGCGTGGACGTTCTCCACGAGAACGGGCAGGCGAGCAGGGGCCGGGAGAAGACTTCCGACCGGACTTCCCGGACATCGGAGCGCCTGACCCACCTCGGGTCGGGCTTCCTGCTCCTCGGCGGACAGCTGGCACGGGGGAGATCCCCCGCGCCCCTCGTACTGGAACCTGAGCGCGTCGCCGCGCGACCCCCATGCGGGGTGCTGCCCGACACGGGCACCCGGACACTCGCCGTCGGACGTCTTCAGGAGGCCTTGGATCACGCGGCCGGGGGCACGGGCGCCGCGGAACCCACCGCGGTGGCACACGCCGCCAAGGGAGCTGAGCCCGCGGCATGGGACCTCCTCAGAGGCAACATGACCCCGTCCTCGATCCGCTTCCGGTACGCCCTGCGCTTCGCGACGGCCGCGACGTCCGGCCTCGCCCTGGCTTACCTCTTGGGCCTGGAAAAGGGGTACTGGGTTGTGATCACCGTAGCCGTGGTGGTGAAACCCGAACTCAGTCTCTCCCTCGTCGCGACGGAGCAGCGTGTCCTCGGCACCGTCCTCGGTGCGCTGCTGGGTGTCTCGGTCATCATTCTCTGCCCGACCTCATGGGCCCTGATCATCGCGCTCTTCGTGGCAACCGCACTCGCCGTCGCCACCGTCCGTGTCAACTACGGGCTGTCCGTGGTCTTCGTGACGCCGCTGGTCCTGATTCTCCTCAACGTGCCGCATCCAGGGGACTGGCGGCTCGCCGACATCAGGGTCCTCGACACCCTGCTCGGTGTCGGCATCGGTCTCCTGGTCAGCGTCACCGTACTGCGAGCCTCCGAACACGGCGTCCTGCGCGACCACGCCGCCAGAGCGATGGACGCCGCGGCCGACTACCTGCACGCCGCCGCGTTCAGTCCCCGCCATGTGCGGTCGCAGGCACGGCGTACCGCGTCGCGAACGGCGCGCGAGTACGCCGCGGCGGTGGAACGGGCCGTGGCGGAAACACACACCGAGAGCGTTCGGTGCACCAGCCCCGCCTTGCGGCTCAGCGCTGCCCTGGACCGGCTGTGGAAGCACACCGCGGCCCTGTCCCTGATCGTGGGCGATGCGCCGCTCCCGAGCCGGAATGCCGCGGAGGCCACCCGACTCGAGCTACGCGTCCGAAAGGCTCGGGGCCTGCTCGCGGAACCAACGGCCGACGATGCTCTCCGACCGCTCCCCAAGGCAACGGCAACGGGCCTCTTCCGAGAAGAAGCAGCCCGGCTCCGGCTGCTGGTGGACGAACTCGTCTCCTCCGCGGCGTCATTCGGCCTGTGCTCCTCCTCCAGCGGCGCCTCGCACGCAGCAGGCCGGAGCGACGGCACAGCAACGCGCTGACTCCGTCCGGAGGATGAGGCCGACCGGCGGCGCGGCTGCCGGATCCTCGTCGTGGGCGACGTCAGCCGCGGAACGTGTCCCCGAGGGCAAATCTCACGGTATACGCAAGCAGACGCGACACAGTCCCGTGTCGGCCTCGGCGCCGTGGCCAATCATCGGCTGCATGAGACCGGTCATCGATCACCGGTCTCGTCATCGCAGTGCGACAACTCCCCACAGCACCATGGAGGATCACATGAAGCAGAATCGAGTGCGCCGTCGGCTGCTGCTCGTTCTGGCCGCGACAGGCACGGCCACCATGTTCGCCTCGGGCACGTCCCAGGCCGCGGTCATGTCGGACACCATATTGCGGAGCTGGGCCACAGGCGTGTGCGTGGACAGCAACGGCAGCGGGGCCGCCTATGCGATCGGCTGCAACGGGGGCACCTACCAGACGTGGTTCGTCGCCGGAACAGGCCTCAGGGGATGTGGCCACTACGGCTGCGGTCCGTTCGTGGTCCTCCGGAACGACGCGACGGACCGCGTGCTCGACAGCAACTCAGCCGGGGCGGTCTACACGAACCCGTCCAACGGCGGGCCCTATCAGAAGTGGGTGATGACCGGAAACGACACGGTCACCCAGTTCGAGAACGTGCAGACCGAGCTCTGCCTCCAGACCAATGGTGACGGCCGGCTCTTCACCACCGGATGCGGGTCGAACTACCAGGACTGGAAGCAGGGCTTCTGATCAGCCCGCGCGGGGACCTGCCAGGCGCGAGCGGTCGGCGCCGGTAGCCGCGCAGTTAGCCGGCTGCCGCTCAGCCCATGACCCGGGCCACCATGCGTTTCCGGTCGGCGCACGACCAGTGCGACCTCGGTGATGCATGGTGGCCTGTCCCCGGCCGATGCGCCGCGGGCAAGGTTCGGCGGGTCCGGACCTATTGGGGCGCACGGCATCGGTCACGTCTGTTGCGGGACGCCGCGTGATGACCGGAGAGTGAGCATGCCACCGGGCCCGTGGTCGAGCCGCGAACCGAAGCGACGGCTGACCTTGTCCAGAGCGGTCCGCAGCCACTCGGAGTCCTCCGCTGGAGCATGTTCCAGCCGCATCCGTCGTGCTTGGAGAGGCACCATCCGCACCCTGAGCAACGTGCCGTCTCCGGGCTCCGCGGCAACGAGGAACAGCAGCCTCAGATCGTCCCGGTACCGTTCGTAACCGCCGATCCCCTCGTAGTCGTCGACGAAGTCGCCGCATCCGTACAGGACGAGCTTTCCCCGGTACACCTCCACCGGGCGCGGATGGTGCGAGGAATGTCCGTGCACCACGTCCGCCCCGCCGTCGACCAGGGCATGGGCGAAGCGGACTTCGTCGCGGGAGACGCCGTAGCCCCAGTTGGCTCCCCAGTGGATCGAGACGACCGCGATGTCGCCCGGCCGTTTCGCCTCTCGCACGCGGCCGGTGAGCTCGGCTGCCGCGGCGACGGTCGGACCGGCCACGAAGTCCACGCCGCCGCGCCGACCGGTCGCGGCCCACTCGTGCGGGATGCCGCTGGTCGGCATGCCGCAAGCGAAGACCAGCACTCTGCCGCCACCGTCCATCGGGACGATCGCCGGCCGCCGCGCCTCCGCGGCGTTCAGGCCGGCCCCCGCCGTCCGGAGCCGCGCGCCCGCGAGGGAAGCGAGCGTCTCATCGAGCCCGACGCGCCCGAAATCCAGAACGTGGTTGTTGGCCAGTACACAGACGTCCGGGCGGGCAGCGACCAGGCACGGTAGGTTGGCGGGGTTCATGCGGTAGTGGATTCCCTTGCCGGGCATGAAGGAGCCGTCCTGTGTGACGCTGGTTTCCAGATTGACGATCCGGGCGTCGGGCGCGGTCTGGTCGAGGACCTCGAGTGCCTCGCCCCAGGGCCAGGAGTAGCCCACCGGCCGGGGGATCGGTCCGTGCACCGCCTCGGCCAGTTCCACATAGGCACGGGCATCGTGGATGTACGTCTCTTGCAGCGCCGGGTCACCCGGGTGCGGAAGGATCTGATCTACGCCCCGGCCGAGCATCACGTCACCGCAGAAAGAGAGGGTGACCGGGCCCTCGCGCATGGTTCCAGGTTAAAACGGCCAGGGCGGTGCTGGTCCAGCGGCCGCAGCGTCGGCCCGCGAGCGAGCAGACAGGTGGATGAATGAGCAACAACGCAACGTCGGCTCCACGCATCGCGCGAAATCGTCTGCTGCGGCCAAGATGCACAGCCGAGCGTGTCACTTGAGAATGGTCTGGGCGCACGTTCCGGCCTCGGATGCGCTGTCTGGCGCCTTCCCCCACGGCAGGCAGTAGCGAGTCGCACACCCATCGGTCCGGTACGGGAAGGCGGTGGCGTCCGATGACGTATGTCTCTGTGAGTGCGCTGAGCCATCCGGGACTGATCCGCGATCAGAACGAGGACAGTCTCGTCGTCGGGCCGTGGACACTGTGCGCGACCACGACCGAGAGCCCGCAGACCCTGGTGTTCCCGCTCGGTACTCCGCTCGTCGTCGCCGTCGCGGACGGGATCGGCGGCCAACCCGGCGGAGAGGTGGCCAGTGCCCTGGCCGTCCGCCGACTCGCGTCGACCGGGCCTGTCCTGACCGATGAGGACCACGTCCGCGAGGCACTGCACGCCTGCAACCGCGAGCTGTACGCGGCCGCAGCCGGCAACGGACCGGCCACGATGGGCACGACCGTCGCGGGCGCCGTCGTACTGCCCCGATCGCTCCTGGCGTTCAACGTGGGCGACAGCCGAGTCTTCACCGCGGCCCGGGACGGGCTGCTCCAGGTCAGCGTGGACGACAGCCCGCCGCTCGAGCCGGGCCAGCGCACCACCTCCCTCGTGACCCAGGCCCTTGGCGGCACCTCGAAGTACCTCGCCATCGCCCCCCATGTGACGACCGCCCCCCTGGCCCCCGGAGACAGGTACCTGATCTGCACCGACGGCCTTACCGATCCGCTGCCGAACGACGTCATCGACGGCCTGCTGCGGGAGTACGACGACGGCCGGGCCGCCTTCGAACTGTGGAAGGCCGCCATCGCGGCCGGCGGGCCCGACAACATCACGCTCGCCCTGGTACGCATCGCGGACCAATAGCCACTCGTCAGCCCTTACGCCGTGCTCCTCACTCCGGCGGGGCGAACCGACTCGTCCCTCGCATAGGGCCGGCGGGCCGCGGCCTTGCGGGAAGCACCGCCGGCGCGAGCCCCCGGTCCGGCGCGGTCCGCAGAGCTCAGGAGGGCTCAGGAGGGGAACCCGTACCGTCCATGCAGGCGGACGAAATGCGCGGGCGTCAGCAGCCGTCTGCGCTCCAGCCCCGTCGGGGTGCGCAGGAAGGACACGACCTGCTCCTGGCCGCCTGGCCCGATGGGCTGTACGAGGCTGCCGCCGAGACGCAGTTGCTCGGCCAGCGGCGCAGGAACCTCCGGGAACGCGGCGGACACGATGACCGCATCGTACGGAGCGCGGTCCGGCACGCCGCCACTGCCGTCCCCGACGCGCAGCTCGACGTTCCGGATGCCCTGCCGGGCGAGGTTGCTCCGTGCCTGATGCGCGATGTCCGGCCACCTCTCGATGGTCACGACACCGGCGGCCAGCCGGGCCAGTAGTGCGGTCTGGAAGCCGAGGCCGGTGCCGATCTCAAGGACGTGCTCGTCCCCGCTCAGATCAAGGCCCTCGATCATCATCGCCGAGAGCGAGGGCTGCGTGGTCACCTGTCCGTGCCCGATCGGAATGGGCACGTCATGGTAGGCGTGCGCCTGATGGCCGGCGGGGAGGAATGCCGCTCGGGGCGTCACCCGCACAGCCTGGAGCAGGCGCTCGTCTCTGATGCCGGCCGCTCGAACGGCCCGTACGAGATCCTCGGGTGGATGGGCGGCTTCGGTCATGTCCGCTGCCTTCCGAGCGATGACCAGAGGGTGAGTGTGCCGTCGGGCTCACGGTTGATGCGGGGGCCGCAGAGGCAGCTCAACCGATCCAGGGTCGCCGGTCACCCGCAGCCATCGCCGCGACAGGCGACGTTCGCTCCGGGTAAACGCTACCTGCCGCGGCACTAGACTGTGAACGTGGTCCGGCCCAACGACGAGGTCGAGGCACTCCTGCGGGAGTACGCGGACCTCATCGCCATCACCGGAGGCGACGCGTTCAAGGCGCGCGCCTACGAAAAGGCCGCCCGTGCGATCGGCGGCTACCCCGCCGATGTCTCCCATCTGGATGCCGCGGGTCTCAAAGAGATCCCGGGCGTGGGCAAATCAATCGCCGAAAAGATCACCGAGTACTTCCGCACCGGCAAGGTCACGGTGGTCGAGGAGACCCGGGCCAGGATTCCCCCAGGGGTGCGGCAGCTCATCACCATCCCCACCCTCGGCCCCAGGAAGGCGATGGCACTCTACGAGGATCTGCACATCTCCTCGGTCGGCGAGCTGGCCGACGCCATCAAGGCGGAGAAGCTACGCGACCTGAAGGGCTTCGGGGAGAAGACCGAGGAGAACATCCTGCACGGCATCGCTCTCATGCAGCAGGCAGGGGGCCGGATTCCGCTGAGCGCGGCCATGGAATCCGCCGAGGACATCGTCGCCGAACTCTCCCGGATCACAGGCTGTGAACACTGTGCCTACGCCGGTTCGCTGCGCCGCATGAAGGAAACCATCGGCGACATCGACATCCTCGTCGCCGCCGACCGGTCGGCCCCCTTCATGGACGCGCTCACCGCACTGCCCTCGACCGCAGAAGTCATCGCACACGGCGCGAAGAAGACCTCGATCCGTACCGTCAAGGGCATCCAGGTCGACCTGCGCGTAGTGCGGCCGGACTCGTGGGGCGCCGGCCTGCAGTACTTCACCGGCTCGAAGGCGCACAACATCCGCACCCGCACGATCGCCGTCCACCTCGGGCTCAAGCTCTCCGAGTACGGCCTGTTCGAGACCGAGGGCGGAGAGCGGGTCGCCTCCCGCTCCGAGGGCGAGGTGTACGCCAGGCTCGGCCTGCCATGGATCCCGCCCACGCTGCGCGAGGACGGAGGGGAGATCGAAGCCGGCCTGCGCGGCGAGCTGCCCGAGGTCGTGACGGAGAGCGACATCAAAGGCGACCTGCACACCCACACCGACCTGACCGACGGCCTCGCTCCGCTGGAGGAGATGGTGGCAGCGGCCGCCGAACGGGGCTACGCGTACTACGCGGTCACCGACCACGCGCCGGACCTGTACATGCAGCGCATGACCGACGAGAAGGTCCTCGCCCAGCGCGAGGGTTTGCGGGCCCTGGACGGCAGGCACCACAGGATGCGACTGCTGCACGGCACCGAGCTCAACATCGGCCCCGACGGGGAGGTGGACTGGCCCGACGAGTTCCTCCAGGGCTTCGACATCTGCGTGGCCTCCGTGCACTCCCACTTCAGCCTCGACCGTAAGGCGATGACCCGGCGGCTCGTACGCGCCTGCGAGAACCCCCACATCAACGTCATCGGCCACCCCACCACCCGCCTGATCGGCAAACGGCCAGGCATCGACGCCGACCTCGACGAGGTGTTCGCCACCTGCGCCCGCACCGGCACAGCCCTGGAGATCAACGCCCAGCCCGACCGACTCGACCTGGGCGACGAGGAGATCCTCCGGGCCAGAAGTCACGGGGCGAAGTTCGCCATCGACACCGACGCCCACTCGATCCCCCAGCTCGCGTACCTCCGCTACGGAATCGGCACGGCACAACGCGGCTGGCTCACCCCGGACGATGTGATCAACACGTGGCCGCTGCGGCGACTGCGCCGGTTCCTGCGCAAGGACCGGGCGTGCTGAGACCCACTTCTCAGCGCGTCACCGGCAACGCTGAAGCGAACCGCGGCCCATCCCCCCGGTGCTGCACCGGAAACGTCACCTTGAGCCCCTTCTCCTGGCCGGCCACCGTCAGGTGGGTGACGTACTGCAGGCCCAGGAACGCCTTCTTCGAACCGCCCGCCGAGACATAGGGGCGGGGAAGGTTCAGTAGCAGCTTGCCCGGTTTGCCACCCCGGTTGCCGTCGAAGAACAGTACCCGTTGGTCGGTCAGGACTATGTACATCGGGCGGGGTGTGATCGTGGCCATCACCGTGCCCGCGCTCAGCACGCCGACCACGGCCGCAGTGAGCGCCAGTTTACGGACCGACACCGAGCCGACGCCCGCCAGAGTTGTCATCTCCACCTGCTCGCCCTGAAGCAGCAGGGGGGTGGCCCCTTCGATCAGCTGGCGCGTGCGGCGGGTGTTCAGCGACATGGGGACTCCGTACGGAAGAGGATGCGGAAGGAAGGCGCAAGGAAGGCGCCCTCTGTCGAACAGACGGCCGCATCGGGACGCGCGGACAGTATGGAGCACTGGTGAACGGCAGGTGTCCGGATGCCATAGGAAAGGTCAAGCCAGAGTTGTGATTCCGTCGCTTCGGCCTCGGCGATCCCGGAGAACTCCGGTCTGACACCTCTCCCTTAGGATCCGGCCATGTCGCTCGTTTCCGCCTCCTCCCTGCCGCCACCCGACTTCGAGGTGGCCTCTGCCTTCCCCGAGGCCGGCTGGCTGCGGCAGGTGGCCGCGGCGTGGGACTGGGCGGCCATCCGGCAGTACATCGACGGGCTGCCCCAGGGCACTGACCGTACTTTCGCCGTCGGCGTGCTGAGCAAGGTGCCCGGTATCGAGAGGTGGTTGCGTGATGTCCTCGCCGCCGCGCCCGACGACGTGCTCGCGCTCACCGTCCTCGGCGCGCGCGAGGTGCGTATCGGCTGGGAGATCCGGACCGACGCGCCCGCCAAGCAGGTCAGCCGGGAACAGTTCGGCGGGCTGCACGCGCACCTTCGGCAGGCCGAACAGCTGCTGATCCGGGCCACGGCCCTCGACCCCTCGTACGACGCAGCCTGGGCCGAGCGGCTCACCACCGCCATGGGACTGCAGCTCGGGCAGAACGAGTCGCGACGCCGGTATGACCGGCTGGCCGCCTACCACCCGCACCACTACAGCGCGCAGGGCCGGTTGCTGCAGAAGTTGTGTCCGAAGTGGGGCGGCAGCTGGGAGGCCGCCCACGGCTTCGCCCGCGAGTGTCTGCTGGGCGCACCCGAAGGTGCGATGAACGGTGGTCTGGTGGCCGAGGCGCACATGGAGCACTGGCTCGCCTTGCGGGGAAAGAGCCGCGAGGAGTATCTGCGCCAGGACTCCGTGCGGGCCGAACTCGTCGAGGCCGCCGACCGCTCCGCGCTCCATCCGAACTTCCACCGCGGCTACGGCTGGGTCACGGTTCAGGGCTACTTCGCCGCCGTGTTCTCCCTCATGGGCGACACCGCACGGGCCGCCGCCTGCTTCCGAGCCCTCGGCAACCTCGCCTCCGAGTACCCCTGGGCCGAGCTGGACCGCGACGCCGCCGCGGCCTACGTCAAACACCGTGACAACGCGCTGTCCCGAGGATGACCGCCCATGCAGATGATGCAGATGCCGAACCGAGGCCGAAGATGAACCCACTGGCCGCCGTCCACGCCACCGAGGTCGACGGCATACCCACGCTCTTCGCCCATGCCACCGGCCCGATGCGCGCCGGGCTCGTCTTCCGCGTCGGCGTCGCCGACGAGACGCTCGCCCGGGCCGGCATCACGCACCTCGTCGAGCACCTCGCCCTGCACCGCCAGGGCCTGGCCGACTACCACTTCAACGGCGCGACCAAGGCCGCCTTCACCCACTTCCACGTGGAAGGCGCCGAGCACGAGATCGCCGCCTACCTGAACGGCGTCTGCGCCTCCCTCACCGACCTGCCCATGGAGCGCCTGGAGACCGAGAAGGAGATCCTGCGCACCGAGGAGTCCCGGCGCGACAACCCCCAACTTCCCTTGTGGCGCTACGGCGCCCAGGGCTACGGCCTGGTCAGCTACCCGGAGTGGGGCGTACGGAGCCTGCGGCCCGACGACGTACAGCAGTGGGCGCAGACCTGGTTCACCCAGGGCAACGCCGTGCTGTGGATCGCCGGCGAGCGCCTCCCGGCCGGGCTCATGCTGAAACTGCCCTCCGGTCCGCGCCGCCCCTTGCCTGCTGTCACCTCCGCCCTCCCCACCACACCCGCCTACTTCGCCGACGGCAAGGGCGGTGTCCTGCTCGACGCCGTCGTCACCGACACGACCGCAGCCCGGCTGTACGCGGGTGTCCTGGAACGCGAACTCTCCCGCGCCCTGCGCCAGGAGGACGGGGCGTCCTACACGACGGCCACCGACTACGCCGCGCGCCGTGACGGCTTCGCCCTCGTGACCGCCTTCGCGGACGCCCTGCCCGCCAAGCAGGACGCCGTACTCGGCGGCTTCCTCGACGTCTTCGCCGGACTCCAGGTGGGCCGGATCGCGCAGGCGGACGTAGAGGTGGTGCGCACGCGGGCCGACGGGGCGCTGACCGCTCCCGACGCGGCCGCACGACGGCTGCCCGGAGCGGCGGAAGACCTCCTTGCCGGACGGCCCTTGCGGGGCCTCGACGAACTGCGGTCCGAACTGTGGGCGGTGACGCCAGGCCATCTGCACGCGGTGGCCCTGGAGGCCGCCGGAGGCGCCCTGCTGCAGGTACCCGCGGGACACAGCGCCGACTGGGCCGGGTACACGGCGGCCCCCACCAGCTCGTCGTACGCAGTGACCGGGCGGCGTTTCGACTCGAGGCGAGGCGACGGTTCGGCGCTCGTTGCGGGCGACGACGGCGTCAGTGTCACGGCCCGGGACAAGGAGGGAGAGCGGGCCGCGACCGTGCACTACCAAGCCTGCGCCGCAATGATGAGCTGGCCCGACGGCGGCCGCAGGCTCTTCGGCACCGACGGCCTGGTCGTCGACGTGGAACCGGATCTGTACGGCATCGACGCGCACACAATGGCGACGATCGACGCGGCGGTGCCGCCGAACGCGGTCGTATGGCTGCCGCCCCGGCAACAGCGGCCGAAGCCGGAAGCGGCCACGGTGTCGTCAGGCAACGGCGAGACCCCGGCCGCCGGAGGCGCCGCCCCGACAGCACGGCGCACCGGGCAGCAGACGGCGGCTCTTGTCGTCTTCGGGCTCCTCGGCGGCCTCTGCGCCCTTCTGGCCCTCGCGGTCACGGTCTTCGGCGACGACGACCCGGGGACCAGCACCGGTGAGTGGATCGCGATCGCCGGCTTCCTGTGGGGCGTGACCGCACTCGTCGCCTGGCCCGCCGTACGCATCCTGCGGCGCACCCGACGGGAGTGAGTCCCATCGAACCGATTCAGAACGTCCTCTCATACCGCCCTCTGACACGCCCCCTGTCCGGGACTTCCCACCGTTCACCGTGCAGACCGAGCTTGCCGCGGATCTGGTCGGTGTAGGGCTGATCGAGTTCGGTGAGGATGTCCAGGGCATGTTGCCAAGCGTCGTGGGCTGCGTCGGGGTAGTGCGCAGCATGTTGGGCGTCGCCGAAGCGATTGAGGATGTCTGCTTCCAGCGGGCGGTCGCCGAGGTCGCGGCACAGATCAAGGGCGAGTCTGTAGCACGCGACGGCTTGGGAGTGCTGACCCAGGTAGCTGTGGGCGTAGGCAATGCTGTCCCAGGCATGGGCTTGCCGTTCACGGTCGTCGAATGCTTCAAGGACAGGCAGAGCCTGTCGGCAGCAGGTCAAGGCCTGTGCATAGTCGCCAAGGCGCGCGTGCGACCAGCCGATGGCGGTCAGAGTCTGGGCCTGCCCCAGCCGGTGACCACAGGACTGGTACAAGGCATGGGCTTGACGGGCAAGCGCAAGTGCTTCGGCAATGGCAGGAGGGCTCTGCCATGCCTTCACTCTGGCGAGTTCGATGTACGTATCGGCCTGCCCATCCAGTTTACCGATCCGGCCGAACAGGTCGAGGGCGTGGCGCAGGTGATGCTGGGCGCCCTCACAGTTGCCATGGCGGCGGTGGGCGCGGGCGACGATATTGTGGGCGATGGCCTTCCCGAGGGGGTCGGCCAGCCGGTCGGCCGCGTCCATTGCGGTGTTGCCGACAACGGCAAGGTCGTGCCAGTTCCCGCGCCGATCGAGGTAGGTGGCGAGGGCGTAGGCCAGCTGCCAGGTATGGGCGTCGAAACCGGTGGCGGCGGCGTGGCCTACGGCGCTTAGCAGCACGCCATGTTCGGTGGTGAACCAGGCCAGCGCCCGCTCGTGATCGGCGAAGTGTTCCAGGGAGACCCTCGGTTGCGGCGGGGGCAGGTTCAGCGGGTCCCGGCCCCGTTCCAACAGCAGGGCGGCGTCGTGCGCGGTATGCACATAGTGATCCAGCATCCGGCGCACTGCAGCGCGGCACTCCTGGTCAGAGTCAATGGAGTTGGCCTGCTCATTGGCGTAGGCGCGGAGCAGGTCGTGGAGTTCGAAGCGTCCGCTGTGCTTTTGCTGGAGCAGGTGTTCGTCCAGGAGCAGTTCCAGTACCTTGGCGGCCTCGCCGGCGGTGATGCCCGCCAAAGCGGCGGCCGCCGCTGCGCTGAAGTCCGGGCCGGGGTGAAGGCCGATGAGGCGGAACACCTGCTGTGCCCTGTCTGGGAGTGCCTGGTAGGACGCGTCGAACACAGGGCGTATTGCGCGGCCACCGGCGCTGATCGCCTCCAGACGCCCGGCCTGCATCCGGTCGGCGAGTTCGGCCAGGCTCCAGGCGGGCCGGGAGCGGAGCCGGGCGGCGGTCAGCGCCAGGGCGAGTGGGAGGCGGTCACAGTACTCGATGACTCGTGCGGCAGCTTCGGGTTCGGCGGCCACACGGTCGTGTCCGGCGATCCGGGTGAGCAGCTCGAGTGCTTCGGTTTCGGTGAAAGTGCCGAGCAAGTGCGGAGTGGCACCGTCGAGTCCGGCGAGACTGCGGCGGCTGGTGATCAGGACCAGGCACCCGGCGCCGGCGGGGATGAGGTCGCGGACCTGGTCCTCGTCGGCGGCGTTGTCCAGCAGGATCAGCGCGCTGCGTTCGCGCAGCCGGTCGCGGTACATCGCCGCGCGCTCGTCGCGGCTGGTCGGGATCTGCTGCGCCGACACGCCCAACTGTCGCAGGAAGGACTCCAGGACGGCGGACGGGTCGGCGGGTGCGAGTTCGGGGTCGAATCCACGCAGGTTCACGTACAGCTGCACGTCGGTGAAGTGGCCGGCGCCGACGAGCTCGTGGGCGGTGTGGACGGCGAGTTGGGTCTTGCCCACGCCGGCCATGCCTTCGATCGCGGAGATCACCACCGTGTTCGCGCGGTCGGCGTCGTGGTGGTGCGTCGCCGCGGCGGTCAGGCGGGCGAGTTCCTCGCGGCGCCCGGTGAACGTCGCGAGATCCGTGGGCAACTGACCGAACACCCCGACCGGGCCGCCGCTCTTGACCAGCCCGTGCACCTTGACGCACGCCGCGCGCCAGCGGGCCGTTCCGGGCTCGTCCACGCCGAGCGCCCGTACGATCGCCACCACCAGGTCCAGATCCAGGCGCCGCCGCTCCGGCTTGAAGGCGTCCACGACCGTGGACAGCGACACGACGCGCGGCGGCCGCAACAGCGGCCCGGCCCGCTTGGCCAACTCCCGGTACGAGGGGATCCCCGCCCACGCGCGCAGCTCGCCTAAGAGGCCGACGAACTCCGCCAGGTCCTCGGCTCGGTCCGGATCCGGCATTGCGCCCCGCTGCTCACCCACGATGCCCCCCCGTGAAGCCATGCTCCTGACAGGAAGAGTCTATGAGTGGGCTGTACGGATTCGTACGGGAAACGTGCCTCCGCACAGTCACCCGAGGCAGCCTGGTCACGCCGCTTCACGTCAGGCCGGTCCAAGCGGCGAAGTGTCAGGGGAACATCTGTCTCACAAGGAGGAATCGTGCATCTTCGCGCTCTGGCCGTCACCGCGGCTGCCGTGGCCGCGCTCGGCCTCGGAACCGCCGGCACAGCCCAAGCCCAGCCCAAGGCCGGCACCGCCTGCACCTGGTTCCAGGTCGGCGACAAGATGCCCTATGGCGCCAACGGGATGACCGCCGGCTGGATCTCGCAGTGGTACAGCACCTGCAACCGTTACACCTACGGCCGCTGGGACTGGAACACGAACTTCATGCTGGCACACCCCGGCCGCCAGGTCGTGTTCGGCGTGGAGTCGGACAGCATCGACGAGGGCCAGCCGCACTTCGGCGGCGTGCTGAACTCCACTCCTGGAAACCCCCTGTTCGCCTACTGGGGAAAGCCCCACACCGACGCTCCGGACAACATCTGGCGCGCGGGCGCCGAGCTGGACAACAGCGGCTGCGTGGCGTGGAGCTCCGCGCACAACTACAACAACGGCGGCGAGGTTGCCGGGCCGTACGCAGGCTGCAACGACAGAAACTGGAGCCAGATCCCGTGGACTGCGCCCTGAGCAAGGTCGGAGACATCCTCGGAACGTCTGGCTGAAGTGAATCCAGGGTCTGATGGTTGTACAGGCAATGTGACGTCAGGACGACCACGGCGGACACGGCCGTCGACGCATCCGGAGTCGGCCGAGCCGACCGAAGACGACTGAGGCCCGAACGAGTGAGGCACCGCTGCCCACGATGGGCGGCGGTGCCTTGCGCGCTGGTCGGGGACAACCGCGGACGGACGTTCTCGGCCTGCGGGCCCTTCCGGCCCTGGATCACCCCTGTAGCCCTGCGCCTCGCCCACCATCGACAACCGGCTCAACGGCTATGTCTATGTGGGCGACCCGAACGGGCTCGACATCGACGTGTGCGCCCAGGTCCTCCGAGTCAACCCGGATGGCTCCACAACGGAGGTGGCGGACCTCCACTGCGCCGGCTGGAGTAAGCAACCCTGGGCCTTCCTGCCGGGCTTCCTCTCGATAGCTCCCGGCAAGTACGTAGTGCAGGCCGGCTTCTGGGCCACCATCAACGGCCACTACGGCTACCAGGGCTTCGTGCGGTCCCCGCGCGTCGACATACCCTGACGGAATCCGAGCGGGCCCCACGTCGGCACTGCGCACCAGGGGTTGTTTGAGGTTCGGAGCTGGATGACTGATGCCAAGGGGTCTCTGGCGCGCATGACCTGGCCTGCGGTGGATGAATCCGGTTGACGGCTCGTGGGCTGAGCGGTTCTCCTGCTGCGATGTCTGAGATCAGCTTCGCGCAGCCCATGGACGACGCCATGCTCGCCGACTGGCAGCACGTCCACAACGTGATCATCCCGACTGGCGTCCTGTCACTCGACGAGGTGCGCGAGCGTGCCGGGCGCAATCACCTTGAGGTTGCGTACCTCGACGGCGAGCCGGTGGGCTGCACGACCGTGCGCCCGCCCTCTGCGGGCAGCCCGTCCACCGCTACCGTGATCGCCCGCATCCTGCCCGCTCACCGCCGCCAGGGCTTCGGCGCGCAGCTCTACCAGCGCGGACTGGAGCGTGCCCACGCGCTGGGCGCCACCGTCATCGAGACCGTCGTTCTGGCATCCAACGAGGACGGCCTGCGCTTCGCCGCGGCCCATGGCTTCGTCGAGATCGACCGCTACGTTCTTCCGGGCGACACCATCGCTTACATCGACCTGCGGCTCGTCTGACAGCCGGTCTCAGGATCACGGACGCGCTCCCTGGGCGCCCTTCGCCTGCGGCGCAGTGGCCAGTGGGCTGCGGGTCCCTCCGCCTCTCATCCATGGAGGGGCGGCAGTTCGAGACCCGTGTCGTGCCTGAGGCGTCGGCCGGGTGGAGGTCGACGGTCCCCGCGGGATGCGCATGACCTGAAGTGAGGGAGCCCAAAGACCGGTTGTGACGCCGGCCCTGGACACGCCAAGCCACGCGCCGCGCGTACCAGACGCCAACGCCGCGCTCCGCGAAGGCCGCAAGGGTAAGAGGAAGATCACCAGCACCGCCACGATGCACCGCATCAACGCCACCCTCAGGTGCGGATGAGGCTGCCGATACGGGCGGGGACGATGAGGGCGATGCGCCGGACGAGGGACTTCGGCCCGTCGCATGAGCCGCGTCCCGGCTTTGTCCCGCCACGCGTGATTTCATGATCGGGCCGGGCTGCCAAGATCTTCTGGCCAACGCCCCGACCGGCTGATCGCCTGGTCGGGACGTTTCTGCGCTGCCATTCGATGGTGGGGCGGGTGGGACTCGAACCCACGGCCGACGGATTATGAGTCCGCTGCTCTAACCGGCTGAGCTACCGCCCCGTTACGGCGCGCCGCGCACAAGTGTGCGCGCCGTCTGCCGCAGCATAGCCGCTCATACGATCTCCTGCCTCGGCTGGGGCGGCTACTCATGACCTTGAGGACACCGCCGAGGGCGCGACGGTTCCTGCGGGCATGCAATGGGCACGAAAAAGGACCCCGGAGGGTCCTCGTTCTGCAAGCTCCCCCGACTGGACTCGAACCAGTAACCTGCCGGTTAACAGCCGGCTGCTCTGCCAATTGAGCTACGGAGGACCGAGCTCCCCCGACTGGACTCGAACCAGTAACCTGCCGGTTAACAGCCGGCTGCTCTGCCAATTGAGCTACGGAGGAATGCCTCGTTGCATCGAACGTACCTCCCCGGGTATCCGCCAGGGGGCGCTCGCTCGCTGCGACACATACATTAGCGCAAGCAGGGGGGTGCTCCGCCAATCAGTACTCTCCGCGACCGATGCCCACGCAAGGGACGACGCAGACGCAAGGGAAGGATGGCCGCCATGCGCTATCGACTCACGTTCGTCGCCGGGCTGGCTCTGGGCTACGTGCTGGGCACGCGGGCCGGGCGCGAACGGTACGAGCAGCTGAAGAAGACCGCTCGCCAGATCGCGCAGAACCCCGCCGTGCGCAACACCACCGAGACCGCCGCCCAGCAGGGCCGCGAGATCGCGGGCAAGGCGTTCCACACCGTGAGCCACAAGGTGGGCGAGCACATGCCCGACTCGGTCGCGGGCCGGGTGCGCTCGCTGCGGGAACGGAACGCGAACGGCAGCCTCGACGACGACTGGGGCACGAGCAATACATAGGAGCGGCCACCCCTCCGCGTACGGCAGAATTTCCGTCATGGGGATAGTCGCCGGGTTGGACAGTGCGTCCGATTTCACTCGTATCGTCGTCTGCGACACGGACACAGGTGCCGTGCTCAGGCAGGGATATGCGCCGCATCCGGTGGAAGGCACCGACGGGGGCGGTCGCCCCTCCGACGTCGACCCGCAGGCCTGGCTGCTGTCCCTCGGGGACGCGGCCGGCGGCGGGCTCCTCGAGGGCGTGCAGGCCATCGGGGTCTCCGCGCAGCAGAACGCCCTGGTCCCGCTCGACGCCCAGGGCTCCGGCGTACGGCCCGCGCTGGTCGGCGTGGACAAGCGGGCGCAGGTCCCGGCCGCCGAACTCATCGACGCCCTCGGCGGACGGCAGGCCTGGGCCGAGGCCGTCGGCTGCGTGCCGCAGGCCGCGCAGCCCGTGGCCAAGCTGCGCTGGCTCGCCAAGACCGAACCGGACAGCGCACGGCGCACCGCCATCCTGATGCAGGCCCACGACTGGCTCGTATGGCAGCTGCTGGGACGGCCCGCGCGCAGGACCACGGACCGCGGCGGCGCGTCGGGCACCGGCTACTGGTCGGCGGCGGCCGGCGGCTACCGCCCGGACCTCGTGGAGCTGGCGCTCGGGCACCCCGCCGGGCTGCCCGAGGTGCTCGGGCCGTCCGAGGCGGCCGGTACGACCCCGGAGGGGCTGCTGATCTCCGCCGGCACCGGCGAGACCATGGCCGCCGCACTGGGCCTCGGCATCGGGCTCGGCGACGCGGTCGTCTCGCTCGGCGCCTCAGGCTCCGTGATGGCCGTGCACCCCGAGGCCCTCGTCGACTCGACCGGCATGATCACCTCATTGGCCGACGCGACCGGCATGCACCTGCCCGTGGTGACCACCCTCAACGCCGTGCGCACCCTGCGTGGCGCCGCCGAACTTCTCGGCGCGCCCGACCTGGAGTCCCTGTCCGACCTCGCCATGAAGTCGACACCGGGCTCCCACGGCCTGGTGCTCCTGCCCTATCTGGAGGGCGAGCGGACCCCCAATCTGCCGCACACCGCGGGCACCCTGGTCGGGCTGCGGCGCGAGTCGATGAAGCCGGAGCACCTCGCGCGCGCCGCGTTCGAGGGCATGCTGTGCGGGCTCGCGGACGCCCTGGACGTGCTGCGGGGGCGCGGCGTCGACGTACGGCGGGTCTTCCTGCTCGGTGCCGCCGCGGAGCTGCCCGCGGTGCAGGCGGTGGCCCCCGGGCTGTTCGGCGCCCCGGTCGTGGTGCCCCAGCCCGCGGACTACGCCGCGATCGGCGCGGCCCGGCAGGCGGCCTGGGCCCTCGGCGTGTCGCAGGGCACCCTCGACCCGCGGACCCCACCCGCCTGGCAGGGCGCCGCCGCCCAGTTCCTGGAGCCGGGCGAGGATCTGGCGGTCGGCCAGGCCGTGCGCCAGCAGTACGTGTCGGTGCGGGAACAGACACACCCCGGTGCGTTTCGGGCATAACGCCCATAGGTGAGCGTCAGTGCCAGTCGGCGCCCAACGGTGCGCGAACCACCGCCGGCTCACGGATTAATGGGTTGAGGTAACACGGGTGGAGTGCCCGACGATAGGTGGGTGGTACTCCACCCACCGCCACGCCGTCCGTCGACGACTCCGAGAGATCTCGCGTGCTCATACGACTCCTGAGGGCTCACCTGCGCCCGTACAAGAAATCCATCATCCTGCTGGTGCTGCTGCAGTTCCTGCAGACCTGCGCCACGCTCTATCTGCCCACCCTCAACGCGCACATCATCGACAACGGTGTGGTGAAGGGGGACACGAACTACATCCTGACCTTCGGCGGCCTCATGATCGGGGTCTCGCTCTGCCAGGTGGCGTGCAACACGGGCGCTGTCTACTTCGGAGCCCGTACGGCCTCGGCGGCCGGCCGGGACATGCGGGCCGCGATCTTCGACCGCGTGCAGTCCTTCTCCTCACGTGAGGTGAGTCACTTCGGTGCGCCCTCACTGATCACCCGCACCACGAACGACGTCCAGCAGGTGCAGACACTGGCCCTGATGACCTTCACCCTGATGGTGTCGGCGCCGATCATGTGTGTGGGCGGCATCGTCCTGGCACTCGGCCTGGACGTTCCGCTGTCCAGCGTCCTGGTGGCCGTGGTGCCGGTGCTCGGCATCTGCGTGACGCTGATCGTGCGCCGGCTGCGCCCGCTGTTCCGCACCATGCAGACCCGCCTCGACACGGTGAACCGGGTGCTGCGCGAGCAGATCTCCGGCAACCGCGTCATCCGTGCTTTCGTCCGCGACGATTACGAGCAGGGCCGCTTCCGGGGTGCCAACACCGAACTCACCGAGGTCTCCCTCAACACCGGCCGCACGCTGGCGCTGATGTTCCCCATGGTGATGACGGTCGTGAACCTCTCGTCGATCGCCGTGGTCTGGTTCGGCGCGCACCGCATAGCGAGCGGCGGTATGCAGATCGGCGATCTGACGGCGTTCCTCGCCTATCTGATGCAGATCGTGATGTCCGTGATGATGGCCACCTTCATGTTCATGATGGTGCCGCGCGCCGAGGTCTGCGCCGAGCGTATCCAGGAGGTGCTGGGGACCGAGTCGAGCGTCGTACCGCCCAGCGCTCCCGTGGTCGAACTGCGGCGCCACGGCCATCTGGAGGTCCGCGGTGCCGGGTTCCGCTACCCGGGCGCCGAGGAGCCGGTGCTCAAGTCCATCGACCTGGTGGCCAGGCCCGGCGAGGTCACGGCCGTCATCGGGTCCACCGGCAGCGGCAAGTCGACCCTGCTCGGGCTGATCCCGCGCCTCTTCGACGCCACCGAGGGCGAGGTGCTCGTGGACGGCGAGAAGGTCTCGGAGGTCGAACCGAGGCTGCTGGCCAGGACGGTCGGGCTCGTCCCGCAGAAGCCCTACCTGTTCGGCGGAACGGTCGCCACGAACCTGCGGTACGGCAATCCGGACGCCACCGACGAGGAGCTGTGGCACGCGCTGGAGGTGGCGCAGGCCAAGGAGTTCGTCCAGGCGCTGGAGAACGGCCTCGACTCCCCCATCGCACAGGGCGGCACCAATGTGTCGGGCGGCCAGCGGCAGCGCCTGGCCATCGCCCGCACCCTCGTCCAGCGGCCGGAGATCTACCTGTTCGACGACTCGTTCTCCGCGCTCGACTACGCGACCGACGCCGCCCTGCGCGCCGCGCTCGCGCAGGAGACCGCCGAGGCGACCGTGGTGATCGTCGCCCAGCGCGTGGCGACCATCAGGGAAGCCGACCGGATCGTGGTCCTGGACGAGGGCCGGGTCGTCGGCACCGGACGCCACCACGAGCTGATGGCAAGCAACGAGACGTACCGGGAGATCGTGCTCTCCCAGCTCACGGAAGCGGAGGCTGCCTGATGGCCGGGCCCATGGGACGCATGATGGCCGGGGGTGGCCCCGACCAGCGCTCGATGGACTTCAAGGGGTCCGGAAAGCGGCTTCTCGCGCAGTTCAAGCCCGAGCGCGCCACCATGTTCGCCATGCTGGCGTGCGGTGTGCTGAGCGTCGGTCTCTCGGTGATCGGGCCGAAGATCCTCGGCAAGGCGACCGACCTCGTCTTCGCCGGGATCATCGGCCGCCAGATGCCGGCGGGTGTGACCAAGCAGCAGGTCCTCGACTCCATGCACAAGCGGGGCCAGGGCGGCATAGCCGACATGCTCTCCGGCACGGACTTCACCCCGGGCAAGGGCATCGACTTCACGGCCGTGGGCAACATCCTGCTGCTCGCTCTGTCCACGTTCCTGGTGTCCGGTCTGCTGATGGCGGTGGCCACCAGGCTCTCCAACCATGCCATCAACAAGACCGTCTACCGCCTGCGCGAGCAGGTGCAGGTGAAGCTGTCCCGGCTCCCGCTGTCGTACTTCGACAAGCGGCAGCGGGGCGAGGTGCTCAGCCGCGCCACCAACGACATCGACAACATCCAGCAGACGCTCTCGCAGTCGATGGGCCAGCTCATCAACTCGCTGCTGACGATCGTCGGCGTGCTCGTGGTCATGTTCTGGGTGTCGTGGCTGCTGGCGCTGGTGGCGCTGGTGACCGTGCCGCTCTCGTTCGTCGTGGCCACCCGGATCGGCAAGCGCTCGCAGCCGCACTTCGTGCAGCAGTGGCGCACCACCGGCAAGCTCAACGCGCACATCGAGGAGATGTACACCGGGCACACGCTGGTGAAGGTGTTCGGCCGGCAGGACGAGTCGGCCGCGCAGTTCGCCGAGCAGAACGAGAAGCTGTACGAGGCCGGGTTCAAGGCGCAGTTCAACAGCGGTGTGATGCAGCCGCTGATGATGTTCGTGTCGAACCTGAACTATGTGCTGGTGGCCGTGGTCGGTGGCCTGAGGGTCGCCTCCGGCGCCCTGTCCATCGGTGACGTCCAGGCCTTCATCCAGTACTCCCGGCAGTTCTCGATGCCGCTGACGCAGGTCGCCTCGATGGCGAACCTCGTGCAGTCGGGTGTCGCCTCCGCCGAACGCGTCTTCGACCTGCTGGACGCGGAGGAGCAGGACGCCGACCCGGAGGAGGGCCTGCGACCGGAGGAGCTGCGCGGCAGGGTCGCGCTGGAGAACGTGTCGTTCCGCTACGACCCGGAGAAGCCGCTCATCGAGGACCTCTCCCTGAAGGTGGAGCCGGGGCACACGGTCGCGATCGTCGGCCCCACCGGCGCAGGCAAGACGACGCTCGTGAACCTGCTGATGCGGTTCTACGAGGTCACCGGCGGGCGGATCACGCTCGACGGGGTCGACATCGCGAAGATGTCCCGCGACGAGCTGCGGGCCTCCATCGGCATGGTCCTCCAGGACACCTGGCTGTTCGGGGGCACGATCGCGGAGAACATCGCCTACGGCGCCTCGCGCGAGGTCACCCGGGGTGAGATCGAGGAGGCGGCGCGGGCGGCGCACGCGGACCGGTTCGTCCGTACGCTGCCGGACGGCTACGACACCGTGCTCGACGACGAGGGCACCGGGGTCAGCGCGGGTGAGAAGCAGCTCATCACCATCGCCCGGGCGTTCCTGTCCGACCCCGTGATCCTGGTCCTGGACGAGGCGACGAGCTCGGTGGACACCCGGACGGAGGTCCTGATCCAGAAGGCGATGGCGAAGCTGGCGCACGGCAGGACGTCGTTCGTGATCGCCCATCGTCTGTCGACCATCCGGGACGCGGACACGATCCTGGTGATGGAGAACGGCTCGATCGTGGAGCAGGGCACGCACGCGGACCTGCTGGCCTCCGACGGGGCGTACGCACGGCTGTACAAGGCGCAGTTCGCGCAGGCTGTGGCCGAGGTCGACTGACCGGTCGGGTTCATCGGGTTCATCGGGTTCATCGGGTTCGTCCGAGGGGGTCGCTCCACTTCAGGGGCGGCCCCCTTCCCTCAGTCCAGATAGCCCCTCAGCTGGTCGGCGAAGGCGTGGTCGCGAAGCTTGCCCAGGGTCTTCGACTCGATCTGGCGGATCCGTTCGCGGGTCACCCCGAAGAGGCGGCCGATCTCCTCCAGCGTGCGGGGGCGTCCGTCCACGAGTCCGTAGCGCAGCTGGACCACCTTCCGCTCCCGCTCGCCGAGCGTGGAGAGCACCGCCTCCAGATGCTCCCTGAGCAGCAGGAACGCGGCGGACTCGACCGGGCTCGCGGCGTCGCCGTCCTCGATGAGGTCGCCGAGCGCCACATCGTCCTCCTCGCCCACGGGCGCATGCAGAGAGACGGGCTCCTGGGCGAGCCGCAGCACCTCACTGACGCGCTCGCCGGTCAGGTCGAGATGGGCGGCGACCTCTTCCGGCGTCGGTTCGTAGCCGCGCTCCTGGAGCATGCGGCGCTGCACGCGGATGACGCGGTTGATGAGCTCGACGACATGGACCGGGACACGGATGGTGCGGGCCTGGTCGGCCAGGGCGCGGGACATGGCCTGGCGGATCCACCAGGTCGCGTACGTGGAGAACTTGTACCCGCGGGCGTAGTCGAACTTCTCCACGGCCCTGATCAGTCCGAGGTTCCCCTCCTGGACCAGGTCGAGCATGGTCAGCCCACGGCCCACGTACCGTTTGGCGACGGAGACGACCAGCCGCAGGTTGGCCTCGATCAGCCGGCGCTTGGCCATCCGGCCCATGACCACCAGCCGGTCCAGGTCATGGGCGAGCCGGCTGTCCAGGTCGGGGGTGTTGCCGAGCTTCTCCTCGGCGAAGAGGCCCGCCTCGACGCGGCGGGCCAGCTCGACCTCCTCGGCGGCCGTGAGGAGGGGGATCCTGCCGATCTCGCGCAGGTACTGGCGGAAGAGGTCCGAGGAGGGGCCGGTGGTGTCGGCGCGTTCCCGGGAGGGTCCGGCGGGCTCGGGCTCATCGTCGTCGGTGTCGAGGGCCTCCACCGCACCGGTAGGTGGCCCGTCCGGCTCGGGTTCCGGCCCGGACTCCGGCTCGGGGTGGTGCGTGCGCCGGCCCTGCGAGGGCATCGCCGCGAGGCCGTCGCTCTCGAGATCCGGCTCGGACTCCGGCTCGGACTCCGGCTCGCCGGGCCGTACTTCGGTCTGGGTGAGGGTCTGGGTCTGCACGGGGGCGACCTCCAGGGATGTCGCTGCTGAGGCAGGCGGCAGCGGTACGTCGGGGATGGGGCCGACGGTCCGTCCGTCGGCCATCCCGTAGTCGTTGAACGGAACCGCGGGGGTGTCGGACCCGCCATGGGCGGATCGGCCGCGCTCCGAGGACTCAGGCACCGCCCCCAGTGTGGGGTACGACACATCGCTGCCACGAGGGGCGTGCGACCACTTTTTGAGTCCGGTCCGTGACCGTGCGGTTACCCACGCGGAAACCCGGGGGCCGCCGACCGCCGCTGTCCGCCTCGCATATGCCAGACGCCCGTGACCAGTTGGCACTCGGCTCGTTCGATCATCAGACGGGCCGTCTGAAACATCCGGGACTACGGGAAGGGCCGCTCGGGCAAGATGGGGACCATGAGCGAGTACGACGAGCTGCGGCATCGCCTCGAGGCAGTCGAGGCGCGCGTCGAGGAGGTCGTGCAGCAGCACGCCGCGACACGGAACCTCGCCGTCGGCAGCGACCAGGATGTGGCCGCTCTGCAGCAACAGCGCCGGGCCGACATGCAGCTGATCCACGCATTGCGGGACACGCAGCTGGAGCAGGGCAGGACGCTGAAGCAGCACAGCGAGCTGCTGGGAGCGCTCGTCGCCGGGCAGGTCGAGCATGGCGGCGTCCTGGCCGAGCACAGCAAGATCCTGGCCGACCACAGCAAGATCCTTGGAGAACACAGCAAGATCCTGGGGGAGCACAGCAAGACCCTGGCCGAGCACGGCAAGACACTGGGGGAGCACAGCCAGATGCTGCGGTCACTGACCGCAGGCCAGGCCGCCATCCTGGAGCACCTCGGGCTCGCCCCGTCCATGCCGAAGCAGAGCCACTAGGGTCTCTCGTTTGGATCAGACCGGGCTCGCGGGCCCTGACACCGCTCCCTGATCCGGCCTGATCCAAACGAAAGACCCCAGGGCGCCGCGCGCGGCGGTGCTAGAGCGCCGCCGCGCCCCGCTCCCGCAGCGCCTGGTCGTACTGCTGGAGGACCCACAGTTCGTTCTGCACGGCCGACAGGTGCGCCGGATCCCCGTGGGAGCCCAGGCGTGTCAGAGCGCTCTGGACATCGCGCACGCGGCGTTCGACCGCGCGGCGGCGGACCGTGACGAGCTGGGCGCCCGCGTACGACTCGTCCACCTCCTTGCGGAGCAGGATCGCCTCGACCGCCAGTTCCGTGACCATGGAGCGGACCGTGTCATCGGGGGCCGCCTCGCGGACACGCACCAGGTACTCCTGCGGATCCTGGACGCCGTACTCCGCACCGCCCGCCTCCAGGATCGCCTGGCGCACGGCCGCGTACGGCGCCGCGGTGAACTCGTCCACCCCATAGGCGTCGAACGCCGGGGAGACCAGCTCCGGCTTCTGGAGGGCGAGCTTGAGCAGTTCGCGTTCGGTCGCGTAGACCGGGTTGCGCAGGGTGAGCGCCGGGCCCCCCAGGGCGGAGGGGCGGGGCGCCGCCTGGTACGGCTGCGCGGGGCGCTGCCCGTCGGGCGCGGGGCCTCGGCCGCCCCGGTCGCGCGCCCAACGGGCCAGCTGCGCCACCCGCTTGACCACGAACTGGGTGTCGAGGATGCCGAGCATGCCCGCGAGCTGGACCGCGACCTCGTGCTGGGCGCCGCTGTTCTTGATACGGGCGACGACCGGCGCCGCCTCATCTAGCGCGGCGGCGCGGCCGGCGGGGGTCTCCAGGTCGTAGCGGCTCACGATCTGGCGCAGCGCGAACTCGAACAGCGGTGTGCGGGGTTCGACGAGCCCGGCGACCGCCTCGTCACCCTTGGCCAGCCGCAGCTCGCAGGGGTCCATGCCGTCCGGCGCGATGGCGATGTACGTCTCGGCGGCGAACTTCTGGTCGTCCTCGAAGGCACGCAGGGCCGCCTTCTGGCCGGCCGCGTCACCGTCGAAGGTGAAGATCACCCGCGCCGAGCCGTTGTCCATCAGCAGCCGCCGCAGGATCTTGATGTGCTCGCCGCCGAAGGCCGTACCGCAGGTCGCGATCGCCGTGGTGACGCCCGCGAGATGGCAGGCCATGACGTCCGTGTAGCCCTCGACCACCACCGCCCGGCTCGCCTTGGCGATCTCCTTCTTCGCCAGGTCGATGCCGTACAGGACCTGCGACTTCTTGTAGATCGCCGTGTCGGGGGTGTTCAGGTACTTCGGTCCGTTGTCGGCCTCGTACAGCTTCCTGGCGCCGAAGCCCACCACATCGCCGCCGATGTCGCGGATCGGCCACATCAGCCGGCCGCGGAAGCGGTCGATGGGGCCGCGGCGGCCCTCCTGGGCGAGACCGGACAGGAGCAACTCCTTGTCCGAGAAGCCCTTGCCGCGCAGATGGCGGGTGAGGTGGTCCCAGCCCTGCGGGCTGTAGCCGACGCCGAAGTGGATCGCGGAGGCCTGGTCGAAGCCGCGCTCGGCCAGGAACGCGCGCCCCGTCTCGGCCTCGGCGCTGGTGCCGAGCTGCTCGGCGTACCACTCGGCGGCGAGCTTGTGGGCCTCGATCAGGCGGATGCGCTCGCCGCGCTGATGGGTCGGGTTGTACCCGCCCTCCTCGTAGCGCAGCGTGATGCCGACTCGGGCGGCCAGGCGTTCGACCGCCTCGGAGAAGGAGAGGTGGTCGACCTTCATCACGAAGGTGATGGTGTCGCCGCCCTCCTGGCAGCCGAAGCAGTGGAACAGGCCCTTGCTCGGGCTGACCTGGAAGGAGGGGGACTTCTCATCATGAAACGGACAGAGGCCCTTGAAATTGCCGCCGCCCGCATTGCGCAGCTGGAGGTACTCGGACACGACGGAGTCGATCGGGACCGCGTCCCGTACCGCCTTCACGTCCTCGTCGTTGATCCGCCCTGCCACGCAAAGATTCTACGGCCCCCCACCGACAGCCCGAGGTCCCGAGGGTCCCGGCAGCGCGCCCCACAGGGTCAGGGGGCCGTGCCGGCATACGGCTGCCTCGCGCCCCGACAGGGGCGCGGGGAACCGCGGAATACCCCACGTCGCACCCGGAAGGGACAACGCGCGAACCGGACCGTCACGCCGAAAGGCGCTCCAACGGCACCCCGGGATCGGCCAGGGCCTCCGCATCCACCCGCACCCTGGCCCGAATCAGCTTCTGGATCGGCTCTGTGACGTCCCACACGTTCACATTCATCCCCGCGAGCACCCTCCCCTCCTTCAGCCAGAACGCGATGAACTGCCGCTTCCCGGCATCCCCGCGGATCACCACCTCGTCGTACGACCCCGGCGGCGCCCACCCCGAGTACTCCATGCCCACGTCGTACTGGTCGGAGAAGAAGTACGGCACCCGGTCGTACGTCATCTGCCGGCCGAGCATCGCCCGCGCCGCGGCCGGGCCGCCGTTGAGCGCGTTCGCCCAGTGCTCCACGCGCAGCCGGGTGCCGAACAGGTCGAGCGGGAACGACGCCACGTCACCCGCCGCGTAGATATACGGGTCGGAGGTCCTCAGCCGCTCGTCGACCACGACGCCCCCGCCGAGCGCGCGGTCGGCGATCTCCAGCCCCGCCCCCTCCGCGAGAGCGACCCGCGGCGCGGCGCCGATCGCGGCGAGCACGTCGTGCGCGGGGTGCTCCTCGCCGTCGTCGGTGCGGGCGGCCAGCACCATGCCGTCCTGGCCCACGATCTCGGTGAGCCGCACGCCGAAGCGGAAGCGGACGCCGTGCTCGCGGTGCAGCTCGGCGAAGACGTTGCCCAGCTCCGGGCCGAGGACCGAGTGGAGCGGGGTCGGCTGCGGCTCGACGACGGTGACCTCCGCCCCGTACTCGCGGGCCGCCGCCGCGACCTCCAGACCGATCCAGCCGGCGCCCGCGATCACGAGGTGGCCGTTGTCCCGGCCGAGGGAGGTGAGGACGTTCTTGAGGCGTTCGGCGTGGGCGAGGCGACGCAGATGGTGGACTCCGGCCAGGTCCGTGCCAGGGATGTCCAGGCGGCGCGGCTCGGCGCCGGTCACGAGGAGCAGCTTGTCGTAGTGGACGAGCGTGCCGTCGTCGCCGAAGCGGACCGTACGGGCGTCGCGGTCGATGGCGTCGACGGTCTGGCCGAGGTGCAGCTCGATGTCGTTCTGCGCGTACCAGGCGGGCTCGTGCACGAAGACGCTGTCGCGCTCCTCCTTCCCGAGCAGATAGCCCTTGGACAGGGGCGGCCTCTCATACGGGTGGTCGCGTTCGTCGCAGATCAGTATCACGCGGCCGGTGAAGCCCTCCGCTCGGAGCGTCTCGGCCGCCTTCGCGCCGGCGAGACCGCCTCCGACGATGACGAATGTCTGATCCGCGTCGACCACTTGATGCCTCCTCGTAAGGATGTCGCCACATGGGAGCCTCCCGCACGGAGCGTGATGCGGGAAGAGGGAGTGCCCCGATCGAGCCACTTCGGGGTCACATCCAGGTCATCTGTGTCTCATCGTCGCCCGTGCCGCGTCGTCGTCCGTGCCTCAGCCGGCTCCGGTGAGCCGAGCGTGCAGAGAGCGTGCCGAGGCGTCCGTGAGCGAGGCTATCTGGTCGACGATCACCCGTTTGCGGGCGCGGTCGTCGGCCGCCTCGTGGAACAGGGCCTGGAACCGCGGGTCGAGTCCGTCGGGCGCGCGGGCGGTGAGCGCCTCGGCCAGTTCGGCGACCACGACCCGCTGGTCGGCGCGCAGCCGCGTCTGTTCGGCGCGCTGCATCACATACCGGTCCGCGACCGCCTTGAGGACCGCGCACTCCATACGGGTGCTGCGCGGTACGACGAGTTCGGCCTCGTACCGTGTCAGGCGACCGCCCCCGTACGCCGCCCGTGTCGCGCCCTCGGCGGCCAGGCAGAAGCGCCCGATGAGCTGACTGGTGGTGTCCTTCAGACGGGCCTGGGCGACCGCGGAGCCGTCGTAGCCGCTCGGCCACCACTCCTGCGCGAGGAGCCGGTCGAGGGCCTCGGCGAATTCCTCGGGGTCGGTGTCGGCGGGCGCGTACCGCCCCAGGGCGACGGCGAAGACGTCCTGCCGCTCGGGTTCGGAGAGGAGACAGGACGGGTCGATGTGGGCGGCGTGCAGACCGTCCTCGACGTCGTGCACCGAGTAGGCGACGTCGTCGGACCAGTCCATGACCTGGGCCTCGAAGCAGCTGCGGTGTCCGGGGGCGCCCTTGCGGACCCAGTCGAAGACGGGGCGGTCGTCCTCGTAGACCCCGAACTTGCGCGAGTCGGGGTCGTCCGGGTGGTCACCACGCGCCCAGGGGTACTTGGTGGCGGCGTCCAGCGCGGCGCGCGTGAGGTTGAGGCCCACGCTGACGAGTTCGCCGGTGCCCACCGTCCGCACGAACCGTTTGGGTTCGAGCCGGGCGAGCAGGCGCAGGGACTGGGCGTTGCCCTCGAAGCCGCCGCAGTCCTGGGCGAACTCGTTGAGCGCCTGTTCGCCGTTGTGCCCGAAGGGCGGGTGGCCGAGGTCGTGGGAGAGACAGGCGGCCTCCACGAGGTCGGGGTCGCAGCCGAGTGCGGCGCCCAGCTCCCGGCCGACCTGCGCGCACTCCAGCGAGTGGGTGAGCCGGGTGCGGGGGCTCGCGTCCCAGTCCGGACTGTGGCTGCCCGGTGTGACGACCTGGGTCTTGCCCGCCAGACGGCGCAGCGCGGCCGAGTGCAGCACTCGGGCGCGGTCGCGCTGGAAGGCGGTGCGGCCCGGCCGCTTGTCGGGCTCGGGCGCCCAGCGCTCGACGGCCGCCGCGTCGTACGCCGCCATCTCGTGCTCCGGGCGGGCCGGGCCGTCGCCGGGCCGCGCGGAGGTGTCGCGGGACTTCGGTGCAGTGCCGTCCATGCACCGACAGTAAACGCAGCCGGTGACAATCGGGATGTGGTCGTCCGTTTCCGGCCGGGGGGTTTCGCGGTCGGGGTCTCCCGGGGTCTTTCGTCTGGACCAGGCGGTTCAGGCCGAGGCCAGCGCGGGTGCGGCGGACGGCTCCCAGGCCGCGAGTGCCCGGTCGTAGCGGTGCACGACGAGGCGGGCCATCGCCGGATGGGCGCCGAGCGGGTCCGCGGCGATCCACGGGGCGGCCCCCGCGCACTCGGTGGCGAAGCGGCCGGGCGCGGCGAAGCAGGAGGCGAGGGCGATCCGGTGGCGGCCACGGGCGGTGAGCGCGCGCACCGCCTCGGGCACGGTGGGCGTGGCGGCCGAGGCGTAGGCCGGTACGACCGGGACGCCCAGGCGTTCGGCGAGGAGTCGCGCGGTGCGGCGGGTGTCGGCGGCTGAGTCGGGGGCCCGGGAGCCCGCGGCGGCGAGGACGACGGCGCTCGCCCGGCGCCGCCCGGCGCTGAGCGTGCCGGGCCAGCCCGCTTGGACCAGCCGGGCGTAGAGCGTCTCCACCAGCAGGGGGTGCGGGCCGAGCGGGGCCGCCGTGACCGTGTCCGCGCGCGCCGCCGCGGCGGCCTCGGGGATGTCGTACTTGACGTGGTGGCCTCGGGTGAGGAGCAGCGGCACGAGGACGGCACGGCGCGTGCCGAGCGAGGCGAGCGTGTCGGGGAGCAGAGGCTCGTTCAGCTCGATGTGGCCGAGGTGGACGGGCAGCTGGGGGCGCAGTTCGCGGACCCGCTCGACCAGGGTCAGCACGGTCGCCAGGGCGCGCGGGTCGCGGCTGCCATGAGCGACGAGGACGAGCGCGGGCGGGGTCGGGCGTCGGGTGCCGTCGAGGGACACGAGGCTGAGCTGGCTGCCGAGCTGCCGGGTGATCCGGTTCATCAGCTGCGACGTGGTGCCCAGGTGGACGCCGGGGACCGGCTGCCCGTGGCCGGGGCGGGGGTAGGGGTGGGACTCGTCGTAAAGGGGGTTCGACGCCGTCATGGACCGATCCTCGCGGCAGGAGGTTGCGGCGCCGTTGCGTGGCAATGACGATGTTGTTTTCCGGGGCTTCACGGACCGGGGGCGCATGGTGTGAGGGGCCCGCGCGAACCGGATCACCGTACGCTGCGTCTGAACGGGCAAGAGTGGTGCAGCGATCGACCTGGGGGGAAGCGACTCGATGGGCCTGCCGCGCCTGAACATCCGCGGACGCATGACTGGTTCGAGGCCCCCGCTGAGGGGTTTGAGGCTGCCGCGCACACGTGCCGGGCAGCGCCGGGCCGTGCAGGGCGTCGTCCTGCTGTGCGTGCTGGCGCTGCTCCCCGCGACCTGGCTGTTCCTGACCACGGGCAGCCGGCTGCGCACCACCGAGGATGTGCCGCGCACGGACGTCGCCATGGTCTTCGGCGCGGGCCTGTGGGACGGCGAGCCGTCCCCGTACCTCGCCCACCGCCTGGACGCCGCGGCGCGGCTGTACCGGGCGGGCCGCGTCAGGGTGGTCCTGGTCACCGGCGACAACAGCCGCACGGACTACGACGAGCCGGACGCGATGCGCGCCTACCTCGCGAAGCACGGCGTGCCGGCCGGGCGGATCGTCCGCGACTACGCGGGCTTCGACACCTGGGACTCCTGCGTCCGTGCGAAGAAGATCTTCGGGGTTGACCGGGCGGTCCTGATCAGCCAGGGCTTCCACATCCGCCGCGCCGTCGCCCTGTGCCAGGCGGCGGGTGTGACGTCGTACGGGGTCGGCGTCGGCGACAAGCACGACGTGACCTGGTACTACGGTGGCACCCGCGAGGTCTTCGCCGCGGGCAAGGCGGCGGTGGACGCGCTGTTCCACCCGGATCCCCAGTTCCTAGGGCCGAAGGAGCGGGGCGTCGCCCAGGCGCTCGCTTCGGGGCGGGGCTGAGGCGGGACTCGGCGTGAATATCTCAGACATATCGGATATCGAGGATCTGACGCCGGCCGAGCGCCGCGTCTGGGAGGCGTTCCCGCTCGGCGAGGGTGTCGACTTCCGGGAGGACCCCGACGAGGACCCGGCGGCGGGCGCCTCCTGGGGCCCTGAGCGCACCGTACGGGCCGAGGTGCTGCGGGCAATGCTGCTCGACGGGCCGGTGCGGGACGGCCGGACAGCCGGGCTGAAGGTGTGGGGTGCGCGGATCACCGGGGTGCTCCACCTCATGTACGGGACTGTCGGCCACCCCGTCCGGCTGCGCTCGTGCCACTTCGACGACGTCCCGAACCTGTACGGGGCACAGATCCCCACCCTGGTGCTGACGGACTCGGTCCTTCCGGGGCTGACCGCGGGCAACCTCCGTGTCGAGAACGTCGTGCGGATCACCTGCTGCCGCATCCGGGGCCCGGTGCGGCTCGCGGGAGCGAGGATCACCGGCGCGGTCTTCGCCAACCAGGCTCGGCTGGGCACTCCCGGGGAGCCGGCCGAGGAACCCCTCCTCCAGCTCAACCACGCGGAGATCGGCACGGATGTATGGGCCGAGGGGCTCGTCTCCCACGGCCAGGTGCGGTTGAACGGGGCCACCGTCGGCGGGCAGGTGAACCTGCACAACGCGCAAGTGCTCGACCCCGGCGGCACCGCCCTGCACGCCGAGACCCTGACGGTGGGCACCGACGTGCACGCCACGGGCTTCACGGCCCGGGGGCGGGTCAATCTCAGCGGCGCCCGGATCCCCCGCCACCTCAGTTTCGCCCACGCCGACCTGTCCAATCCGGGCGGGACGGCGCTGCGGGCGAGCAGCTGTGTCGTCGGAGAACTGTGGCTGCGCGACGCGGCGCCCGTGGTGGGCGAGGTCAATCTGCGCCGCGCGCAGGTGGACGTACTCCATGTGCCTCCCCAGGTATGGCCCGGACGCGTCTGGATCGACGGACTCAGCTACCGCGTCCTCGCCCCGCACCTGCCCGCCGAACAGCGGCTGCCGCTGCTGGAACGTGAAGCTGAGGGGTATCTCCCTTACGCCTACGAGCAGTTGACCACGGCGTACCGCACCGTGGGCGACGACGCCGCGGCACGCGCCGTGCAGTTGGCCAAGCTGCGCCGGCACCGGCGCACCCTGCCGCGGCACGCCCGGCTGTGGGGCTATCTGCAGGACGCGGCGGTCGGTTACGGCTTCCGGCCGATGCGGGCCGCGGGCTGGCTGCTGTTGCTGCTGTGCACGGGCACCGCCGCCTTCGCCCTGCACCATCCACCCGCCCTGAAGCCGTCCGAGGCGCCCGGATTCAACCCGCTCTTCTACACCCTGGACCTGCTGTTGCCGATCATCGACTTCGGCCAGGAGGGGGCGTTCGCGCCGCACGGGTGGTACCAGTGGCTGGCGTACCTGCTGATCGTCATGGGCTGGATCCTGGCGACGACGATCGCGGCGGGCGTCACACGCTCCCTCAACCGGCAATAACCGGAACCTCAGTCGCGGCGGCGATCGCGGTCGCGGTCGAGCCAGTCACCGCCCTCGATCGCCCGCCCGTGGGCGCGCAGCCGGGCCGCGACGGGCGGCGCGGCGACGTACACCCAGGCCCGTACGGTCCTGCCGTCGGCGGCCGTCACCTCCCGGTCCAGGCGCTCGTAGAGGCCCCGGGGATCGCCCGGCACGCATTCCTCCAACCGGTCGAGAGCGGCGAGGAGTTCGGGGTACGCCTCGGGCAGGGCGGTGACGATCTCCCCGTGGACCGTGCCTCCGGCCTGCTCCACGGCGTACGGGTATCCGGGGCCCTCGTACAGCACCGCGCCGGACAGCACACCGGATTCCTCGTGGCAGGCGCTGCCGCGGAGGAAGAGATCGTGGTTGCGCTCTCCGGGGCGCAGCGTCCCGTAGACGAAGAACGGCAGGGCCTCGCCCACGTGCCCTTTCACCCTTGTGCCCTCATGCCTTTTCACCGTCACACCCTCACACGGATCTCCACACACATCTCCTCTGCAGCGCCATAGACATGACATCCGGGGGTCCCCTGAAATCGGAGGACGCCAGGGGTCGCCCACCCCTCCCCCCACCTGCGCCCCCACAAAGGCCGTCCCCCTGCGGCCCCAACGCGCCCTCCCCGAGGAGACCGATGAGTCGGATACGGCACATCCGAGAGTCCCGTCTTGCCGCAGCCGGCACCGTGGCGACCACCGCGGCCCTGCTGGCCGCGGCTCTCGCCCCGGCCCCCGGCGCCGCCGCGGCCGACAGGCCCAGCCGGGCCACCGCGATCAGCAACGCCGCCGCCGCACTGCTGCACCAGGCCGCGCGCCTGGGCCTGACACCCGCGCAGGGCACCAGCGTCCGGGACGTCATCGTGGACGCGGACGGCAGCCAGCATGTGCGCTACGACCGCACATATCTTCATCTGCCCGTTCTCGGCGGCGACTTCGTTGTCCATCTCGCGCCGGGCGGATCCTTCCGCAGCGCCGATCGGGCCACCAGGCGCGCCATCTCGGTGCCGACGACCACCCCCGCCATCAAGGCTCCCCAGGCCGCCGATCTGGCCTCGACCGCGCTGCGCGCCGCGAACGTCGGAGAGCTGCTGAAGAACGTGACCGCCAAGCCCCGGCTCGTCGTGGACGCCCTGCACGGCACGCCCCGGCTCGCCTGGCGCACCGACGCGGCGGGCCAGGACTCGCTCGGCAACCCGGTCGCCCGCACCGTCCTCACGGACGCCCTCACCGGCGAGCAGATCGACGCCTGGGACAACATCGAGACCGCGACCGGCGACGGCAAGTCCCTCTACAGCGGCACGGTTCCGCTGGAGACGACGCTGTCCGGATCGACGTACCAGCTCAAGGACCCCACGCGCGGCGGCACTTACACGGGCGACGCCTCCAACAAGACGGATCTGTGTTTCCTCACCACCATCTGCATCAGCCGCGCGCCCGCGGCCGTCTTCACCGACTCCGACAACCACTGGGGCACGGGTACGGTCTCCGACCGCGCGTCGGCCGCCGTGGACGCGCAGTACGGAACGAACGAGACCTGGGACTACTACAAGAACGTCCACGGCCGCAACGGGATCGCGGGCGACGGCAAGGGCTCGTACAACCGCGTGCACTACGGGACGAACTACAACAACGCCTTCTGGGACGACGACTGCTTCTGCATGACGTACGGCGACGGCGACGGGACGACGTTCGGACCGCTGGTGGCGCTGGACGTGGCGGGCCACGAGATGACGCACGGCGTGACGTCGAAGACGGCGGCGCTGACGTACTCCGGGGAGTCGGGCGGCCTGAACGAGGCGACCTCGGACATCTTCGGCACACTGGTGGAGTGGTACGCGAACAGCCCTTCCGACCCCGCTGACTACCGCATCGGCGAGAAGATCGTCCGCTCGGGATTCGGCAAGCCGGCCCTGCGGTTCATGGACAAGCCGTCCAAGGACGGGAATTCGGCGGACTGCTGGAGTTCGTCGGTCGGGAACCTCGACGTCCACTACTCGTCCGGCGTCGCGAACCACTTCGCGTATCTGCTCGCCGAGGGCAGCGGCGCGAAGACCATCAACGGCGTCTCCTACGACTCCCCCACCTGCGACGGCGCCTCGGTCACCGGGATCGGCCGGGACAAGCTCGGGCAGATCTGGTACCGGGCGCTGACGGTCTACATGACCTCGTCGACGAACTACGCGGGCGCGCGCACGGCGACGCTGAACGCGGCGAAGGACCTGTACGGGGCGGGAAGTACCGAATACAACGCGGTGGCGGCGGCGTGGAGCGCGGTCGATGTGAACTGACCACCGGGCAGAAGTCAGGGGGCACACCCGCCATCGGGGCGACGCGGGCGGCCAGGGGGCCGGAGCTCCAGTGCTCCGGCCCCCGTCACGGCCCCGCGTGATCACCCGTTCAGTGCCCTCCCTACGCCCTCCGGGGGGCTCCCTCGCCACTTGTCGGGCGTGCGTCCGTGACCTGCTGGAATGCCGTCACGTTCACCCGTAGGGACCTCTCGACCTGCACCCGTTCACCGTATGTGTGGCGGACCGTCGGCATGCGGGCCGCGTCGGTCGCCCCCAGCCTCGGAAGGGCAAGGGCACGACCGACGCAGCGGCACACTGGGGGTGCCGCGGGCCGTGTCTCCCGGAGGAGCACCACGATGCGACGAACGGCCCGCCTGCTCACCGGCTCCGCGCTCGCCGTCGCCATCGCGGGGCTCGCCTCCGTACCCGCGTACGCCGCTGACACCCGGAGCCTGGAGGTCGTTCCCGCCACCGCCGTACCCGGCTCCGAGGTCACCGTCAACACGGCGGCGTGCGGCGCGGACGGTTCCGCGGCCGGTGACGCCACCGCGGTCGGGGCCGGCACGTTCACTCTCATGCCCAGCACCCACGAGCAGGACGCGATCGGGCGGTTCCGGGTGCCGCCGGGCGCGCAGCCGGGGACGTACGAGATCGTCGCCAAGTGCTCCGGCGCCCGGCAGACGACCGTGACCGGCGATCTGATGGTCTCCCTGACCGCGCTCAAGGATCCCGCGCTTCCGCGCGGGAGCGTGCACACGGGAGTCGGCGGCGCGCTCGGCCCCGACCCCGTGAAATCCGCGGCCGGCGTGGCGGCTCTCGCCATCGCCGCCGCGGGCGGCACCTGGCTCCTGCACCGCCGTGTGCGAGACGACAGGACCTGACGCCGGTACCGCCCCTCCCGCTCCCCCTCCGGGTCCGATGCCCCTCGCGGCCCGGAGGGGGCCTTGAGCCCCCTTTCACGTGAGGAGTCCGACGTGCGCAAGGTCGGCATATCCGGCACCGTCGGCGACGCCGCGATAGCGACCGCGACGCTGGTCGCCCTCGGTTCCGGCATATGGCTGCTGCACGGCGGCACCGCGCCCAAGGCGCCGCCGCAGCCGCCTGCCGCGCAGTCGGTCACGGCGACGGACCGGACGGATTCCGGGGCCCCCGCACTGCCGCCCTCGCCCCCGGACCGCATCCGCATCCCATCGATCCGCGTCGACGCCCCCCTGACGGACCTCGGCCTGTCCGGCACCGGCCGTCTCCAGGCCCCTCCCCCGACGGACCAGAACCTCGCGGGCTGGTACCGCGGGGGCGCCACCCCCGGCGAGACGGGAACGTCGATCGTCGCCGGTCATGTCGACACCGCGGCGGGCCCCGCCGTCTTCTACAACCTCGGTGTACTGCAGAAGGGCAACACGATCGAGGTGCACCGCCAGGACGGCTCGACCGCCGTCTTCACCGTCTACGCGGTCCGGGTCTTCGAGGCCAGGAACTTCCCCGACCGGACGGTGTACGGGGCGGCGTACCGCCCCGAGCTGCGGGTGATCACCTGCGGGGGCGGATACGCGCCGGGGACGGGCTACCAGGGGAACGTGGTCGCCTTCGCGTATCTCACGGGCCGCCGCTGATCCCCACCCTGTCCGGCATCAGGCGCCCATCGGCCCTCACAGCCCCGTCCCGGCCCTGCTGAGGGCAGCGTTCCTCCTGGGAAACAGCCGTGATGCGGCCGGGTAACGTCGGCACCGCACGCTGCGGGACATGACCTCGGACACTCCCACGATCGTGCTCGTCGGCCATGGCATGGTCGGCCAGCGTTTCCTCGAAGCGCTCGCCGAGCGCGGCCTGACCGCCACGCACCGGGTGGTCGTGCTGTGCGAGGAGCCCCGCCCAGCCTACGACCGCGTCCGGCTCACCTCGTACTTCTCCGGCACCACACCCGACGAACTGTCCCTCACCGACACTGAGTTCATCCGGGCGCACGGCATCGAGCTCCATCTCGCCGACCCCGCCGTAGCGGTCGACCGCACCGCCCGGACGGTCACCGCCCGCTCCGGGATGAGCATCGCCTACGACACCCTCGTCCTCGCCACCGGCTCCAGCCCGTTCGTCCCCCCGGTCCCCGGCAAGGACACCGAGGGCTGCTTCGTCTACCGCACCCTCGACGATCTGCTGGCCATCGAGACGTACGCGAAGTCGAACGCCACGACGGGCGCGGTGGTCGGCGGCGGCCTGCTCGGGCTCGAGGCGGCCGGCGCGCTGAAGGGACTCGGACTCGCCACGCACATCGTGGAGTTCGCGCCGCGCCTGATGCCGGTGCAGGTGGACGAGCAGGGCGGCGCCGCGCTCCTGCGCACCATCGAGGACATGGGACTGAACGTGCACACGGGCACGGGCACCCAGGAGGTCGTCGCCGGTGACAACGGCGCCGTGCGTGCCATGCGGCTGTCTGACGGCTCCGAACTCGCCACGGACCTGGTCGTGTTCTCGGCGGGCGTCCGCCCCCGCGACCAGCTCGCCCGCGACTGCGGTCTCGCCGTCGGCGAGCGCGGGGGCGTCGTGGTGGACGAGCGGTGCCGCACGGTCTCCGACCCGCGGGTGTTCGCGATCGGCGAGTGCGCGCAGGCCGCCGACGGCCGGGTGTACGGGCTGGTCGCGCCGGGCTATGAAATGGCCGGGACGGCGGCGGCGGCCATCGCCGACGAGGAGTCCGCGTTCACCGGCGCGGACCTGTCCACCAAGCTGAAGCTGCTCGGCGTGGACGTGGCCTCCTTCGGCGACGCGCACGGCACCACCGAGGACTGCCTGGACGTCGTCTACGCCGACGCGCGCTCCGGCACGTACAAGAAGCTGGTCGTCGGCCGTGACGGGACGCTGCTCGGCGGCATCCTGGTCGGCGACGCGGAGGCGTACGGGACGCTGCGGGCGCTCACCGGCACCGTACCGCCCGTCGCCCCCGAGCAGTTGGTGCTGCCCGCCGCGACGGGTGCCCCGGCCGGGCTCGGGCCGTCGGCGCTGCCGGACGAGGCGGTCGTCTGCTCCTGCCACAACGTCACCAAGGGCGCGATCCGCGGCGCGGTGGCCGAGCACGAGTGCACGAGCGTGGCCGAGGTGAAGAAGTGCACCAAGGCCGGCACGGGCTGCGGCAGTTGCGTCAAGGTACTGGACGGGTTGGTCTCCGCCGAGCTGGAGGAGAGGGGCGTCGAGACCGACAAGGGCCTGTGCGACTGCTTCCCGCAGACCCGCGAGGAGCTGTACGAGATCGTCCTGACCCTGCGTATCGCCTCCTACCGGCAGCTGCTGGACCGGTTCGGACGCGAGGGTGCGCGCGGCGGCGACGGCTGCGAGACCTGCAAGCCCGCCCTCGCCTCGATCATCGCCTCCCTCGCCCCGGCCATCGGCGCCGACGGCTACGTCCTGGACGGCGAACAGGCGGCCCTCCAGGACACCAACGACCACTTCCTCGCCAACCTCCAGAGGAACGGCTCGTATTCGGTGGTTCCGCGTATCCCCGGCGGTGAGATCACACCGGAGAAGCTGATCGTCATCGGCGAGATCGCCCGCGACTTCGGCCTCTACACAAAGATCACCGGAGGCCAGCGGATCGACCTGTTCGGCGCCAGGGTCGAACAACTGCCCGTGATCTGGACCCGGTTGGTGGACGCGGGCTTCGAGTCGGGGCACGCCTACGGCAAGGCGCTGCGCACCGTGAAGTCCTGCGTCGGCCAGACCTGGTGCCGCTACGGCGTCCAGGACTCCGTCCGCATGGCCATCGACCTGGAGCTGCGCTACCGGGGCCTGCGATCTCCGCACAAGCTGAAGTCGGCGGTGTCCGGCTGCGCCCGCGAGTGCGCCGAGGCCCGGTCGAAGGACTTCGGTGTCATCGCCACCGCGAGCGGCTGGAACCTGTACGTGGGCGGCAACGGCGGAGCGACCCCCCGCCACGCGGACCTGCTGGCCCAGGACCTGTCCGACGCCGAGCTGGTCCGCCTGATCGACCGGTTCCTGATGTTCTACATCCGCACGGCCGAGCGCCTGGAGCGCACCTCGGCCTGGCTGGAGCGCATCCCCGGCGGTCTCGGCCACGTCCGGGACGTCGTCGTGGACGACTCGCTCGGCATCTGCGAGGAGTTGGAGGCGCTGATGGCCGCGCATATCGCGGGGTACCGCGACGAGTGGGCCGAGACCATCGACGACCCCGAGAAGCTGGCCCGGTTCGTGTCGTTCGTCAATGCCCCCGGCACCCCGGACCCGGTCGTCGGTTTCGTCCCCGAGCGGGACCAGATCAAGCCCGACCTGCCCCTGCTGTCCATCGGCCCACGCCCCCTGGCCCTGGAAGGAAGCGCCCAGCGATGACCCTGGCACCCGAGACGACCGATCTGAAAGTGCAGTTGAGGCCGGACAGCGATGCCGGCGACTGGTTCACGGTCTGCGACCTGAGCCGGCTGACCCCGGGCCGTGGAGTGGCGGCGCTGCTGCCGGACGGCCGCCAGGTGGCACTGTTCCGCGACCGCGCGGACCGGCTCTACGGCATCGACAACCGCGATCCGTTCACCGGCGCCGCCGTGCTCTCCCGGGGCCTCACCGGTTCCCACCAGGGCCGCCCGTTCGTCGCCTCACCGCTGCTCAAGCAGCGCTTCGACCTGGCCTCCGGGCAGTGTCTGGACGACGAGACGGTGCGGGTGGCGACGTACGAGGTGCGCGGCACCTGACAGCGGTGTGCGCGGCACCTGACAGCGGTGTGCGCGCCACCGGACAGCGGCGTGCGCGGCGCCCGAGGTGCGGCAGGGGCGGGTCCCTACCGCTTCAGCCCGTCGTACACCACGCCCGTCAGCTCCTCGGAGGCCGCCCACAGCCGCTGCCCCTTCGTATCGTCCAGGGTCCGCGCCGCCCGCCAGGAAGGCGCGGGTCCGCCACGCCACATCGCGAGGGAGGGGCCGGTGAAGGAGTCGGGGCGGACGCCGGGTGCGGTCGCCGCGTACAGGCTGGGCAGCGCGCCCGACTCCGCCGACTGGGCGAAGACCCGGTTGCTCAGTTCCATCGCCCGCTCGGCGACCTTGCGCCCTTCGGCCCGTGGCCCGGCAGCCATCAGATCGGTGGACGCGTATCCCGGGTGGGCTGCCGCGGCGACCACGTCGGCGCCGGTCGCGGCGAGCCTGCGCGCCAGTTCGTGCGTGAACAACAGGTTGGCGGTCTTGGAGCGGGCGTAGGCGACCCAGCGCCGGTACCGGCGCTCGCTGTTGAGGTCACCGAAGTCGACGTCGGCCAGTGCGTGCATCATGCTCGACACGGACACCACACGTGCCCCGGGCGCCGCCAGCAGCGCGGGCAGCAGCAGTCCCGTGAGCGCGAAGTGCCCGAGGTGGTTGACCCCGAACTGCGTCTCGAACCCGTCCGACGTCCGCCCGTACGGCAGCGCCATCACCCCGGCGTTGTTGACGAGCAGATCGAGTCTCCCGTACGGGAACCAGTCGGCGAACTCCCGTGCCGAGTCAAGGTTTCCGAGGTCGAGCGGAATGTACTCGGCGTCCGCGCCCGGCACCTCGCGGCCGATCCGCCCGGCCGCCTCCCGCCCCCGCTCCTCGCTGCGGCAGGCGAGCACCACGCGCGCCCCGGCGCGGGCGAGCTCCCGCGCGGTGACATACCCGAGCCCGCTGTTGGCCCCGGTGACGACGGCCGTGCGACCGCCCAGGTCAGGAATGTCGTGCGTGTTCCAGCCGGACATGAACAGACTCCTTCCGCGAAAGAGCGACGCCCCACCCTACGAGCACGTCCCGACCTGGGCGAGACCCGACTCGGCCGCTGACATGGACACAGTTGACGCGGTCGATCCGGATCACGCGGCCATGCACTTACCGCAGGCGAACCATCCCGGTCACAGCACTGGATAGAGTCGTCCCGTTACAACTGGTTGTGGGGACAACCACCGCGCCTTGGGGAGGGTCTGCACCATATGAGTCGTCGCTCTGGTGGCCTGGTCGGCGTCTGGGCCGAGATGCAGAGGCAGCAGCAGCGCCAGGCCGAGGCCGAAGCCCGACGGCGCAGACAAGAGGCGCAGCAAGCGCGTGCTTTCGAGCGGCGAGCTGCCCAGAATCATCGCGAGTACCGGCAGGCAGAGGCACTGCGCCGCACAGAGGAACTGGACGCACAGGTTGCGTCGCTGCAAGGTCTTCTCGCCTCGGGCTGTCAGGCGCCGGCTTTCAGGGCTTCCTCCCTCATACGCCCGGAGGAGATCCCGCCCTTCGCTCCGGGCTCATTGGCACAGCCCGTGCCCATGCCGAACTTCGACCATTACCAGGCTCAGACGGGCTGGAGTGCCCATCGCCGGGCTCAGGCACAAGCCGAGGCCCGGGAGCGGTTCGAGCGGGACCTGCACGCGGCCCAGGCAGCCGAGGTCCAGCGGCAACACCAGTTGGCGGCATACCAGCGGGACTACCGGCAGTGGGCAGATACTCGGCTGGCCGAGGTGCGACGACACAACACCGGCCTCGCCGATCTCACCGAAGGAGTCAGGCGCCGCGATCCCGACTCCGTGGTCGAGTACTTCTCAGCCGCTCTCTACGCCTCGTCCGCGTGGCCGGAGGGGTTCCCACGACAGGTGCTGGCAGCCTATGACCCGGCAGCCGGACAACTGGTGCTGGACTGGGAACTGCCCTCCTTCAGCGTCGTCCCTGAAACCAAGTCCGTTCGGTACATGCCCAGCGTGGACCAGGACAAGGAGACTCCCCGGCCGGTCGGCCGGCGCCGGGCCCTGTACCGGGAGGTACTCGCGCAGTGCGTGCTGCTGGCCCTGCATGAGCTCTTCGCCGCGGATGAGACGGGCGCTCTCGAGTCCGTGACCCTGAACGGCTTCGTGGACGGGCATGACCCCACGACGGGCCGGCCGGGTCATCTCTACCTGGCAACTGTAATGGCTCCACGCTCGACGTTCCGCGACCTGCACCTGGCGCAGGTGGACGCCTGTAGCTGCCTTGCCGATGCCCTGCGGGGGCAACTCTCCGCCCGTCCTGACCAGCTCACACCCGTGCGGCCGAGTCGCCGGCCACAGGATGTGGGGAACCATGTGGTCGCGCACGGCAACCGTGAGGAGCCCGACCTCTACGAGATGGATCCGATCGACTTCGAGAATCTTGTCGCCGATCTGTTCCGCGCCATGGGAATGCAGGCGGTCACCACCCAGCGCTCCAACGACGGCGGGGTGGATGTGGACGCGCTGGATCCGGCCCCGATCCGAGGCGGCAAGATCGTCGTGCAGGTGAAGCGCTACCGCAACACCGTGCCGCCCACTGCCGTGCGTGACTTGTACGGCACCGTGCAGGACACCGGCGCCAACAAGGGTGTCCTGGTGACGACGTCGAAGTTCGGTCCTGGCTCGCACACCTTCGCCAACGGCAAGCCCCTGGAACTGATCCCGGGAACCGAACTCGTCGACCTGCTGCACCGTCATGGACTCCGTGGTCGTCTGGGCGGTGCTGCCGGTCGTGCCGCGGTGCAGCGGACGCCGACGGTTCCGGACACTCGCCTGCCCGCCGACTACAACATCCTGGGCATGTCCTGGACCGGCAGTGTCGCCCTGGACGTGTGTGCTCTCGTCTGCCGCGGCAACCGCGTTCTGAGCGACGACCACTTCATCTTCTTCAACAACCATCAGACGCCCGATGGAACCGTTCGGGCCCTTCCTCCTGCCGCGCCCGACAAGGCCGCGATCTGTGTGGCCTTCGACGGCTTGCCGGAAGCCGCCGACAGACTCGTGCTCGTGGCCGCCATCGACCCGGAGATCAACCCCCATTCGGACCTCTCCGGCTTCACGGACGCGTGCATCCGGCTCCTTGACCCAGGGATGACCGAACTGGGACGGCTCGACGTCTCCGACGGCCGGCCCGGCGAGACCGCCTTGATACTCGGCTCCTTCCGTCGAAGGTCCAACGGCGACTGGGACTTCGTCCTCGGCGGCAAGGGCTACACGGGCGGCTTGGAGGAACTCGTCATCGACTACGGCGTGGAAGTGGAGTGACCCGGCCGTCCGGCCGGTGCCGTACGGCGGTTCCTGACGGGCGTACGAGAGATCACGGTCGCGGACCACGGGGAAGACACGGGGTAGGGGAATCATGGTCGCGTTCCACGCATCCGCGCTGGACGGAGTCGCCCGCAATCCGGCGCTGCCGATACCGCTGCTGCTGCGCTTGCTCGCCCCCGACGGCGGCGACGACGGTCCGCGCCGTCACGCCCTCCAGCGAGCCGGACTCCCCGAGCCGGCCGTCGCGGTGATCCTGGCCCACCCGGACCCGGGCGTCCGGATCGACTTCGCGATGAGCACCAGGGCCGAGCCTGCGCAGCGGGCCCGGCTCGCGGACGACCCCTCCCCCGAGGTGCGGGCTGCTCTCGCGTACGGACCCGAGAGGCGCGTCCCGCGTACGACCGTCGCGCCGCTGCCGGACGCCGTGTGCGCCCGCTTGCTCGACGACCCTGACCCTTCGGTAAGGGCGGCCCTGCTGGACTCGCCCCATCTGGTGCCGTCGTTCGTGGCCTCGCTGGCTACGCACCACGATCCGGCGGCGCGCCGGGGTGCGGTGCGTGCGTGGGAGATCCTGCCGCCGGGCGAGCGTTCGGCGCTCCTGGCCGACCCCGACCCCGAGGTGCGGCGGGCCGCCGCGCTGTGGGAGTGCAGACAGGACGCACGCGTCACCGCCGAACTCCTCCGGGATCCGGAGTCCGCCGCCGAGGCGCTGCGCCGCGGGCTCCTCCTTCGCGCCGACGCCGAACGGTGCGTCGCCGAGCGGACGCACCTGGCCGCCCTCGCCGAGAACCCGTCGCTGCCCACCGACCTCGTGGAGCGGCTCGCCGTCGACCCCGACGAGGCCGTACGGCTCGCGGTCTCCCTCAGGCCTGAACTGGGCGAGACGCGGCGCATGGCGATCGACTTCACGGTGGGGGACTTCGCCAGGGGGGACGTGGAGTGGGTACGGGACGGGCTCGCCGACCCCGACGTGCTGCGTCGGGCCGCGGCCTCCGCCCATCCGCTGCTCCGGCGCACCGCCGCCCAGAGCCCCCACCTGCCGCCCGGCCTTCTGCACCTGCTCGCACGCGCCGAGGACCCCCTGGTGGAGGACCTCTTGAGCGTGCACCACCCCGACACCCCGGAGGAGGTCCTGATGCGTGTGTACGCGCGGCTCGGCGGGACGTTCTCCGCCTGGATGGCGGAGACGCACCCCCGCTTTCCCCGCGGGGGTCTCGCCGCGCGCTACGCGGATCACCCGGACGGGAACTACCGTCGGCTGGCCGTCCGGGACCCGGCCGCCACGCCCGCACTGATCGAACGGCTCAGCCATGACCCCGCAGTCTGGACGCGCCAGGCGGCGGCCTCCGACCCGCGCCTCCCGCTCCACCGGCTCCGCGAGGTCCTTCACGTCCCTGAACTGGCCTCCAGCGCGGGTGCCAACCCCGCGCTCCCCGAGGACGAGATGGGCGGCGTCCTGGACCGGGCCGGCGTTCCGGCCTGACCACCGAGCGGAACCGCCCCGCGCTGCGGAGAGCGTGGGCTCTCACGACTCCCTCAGGCCCCCGGCATCCCCGTTCTCGGAGGAGACAGCGCTGAGCGAAGGTGCCTGCGGGAACTTACGCCGAGCTTGGCGAATACGTTGCCGAGGTGCCACTCCACCGTGCGAGGGCTGATGAACAACTGTGCGGCGATCTCCGAGTTGGTGTGGTCTCCGGCCAGCCTGGCGATCTGGGCTTCCTGGCTGGTGAGTTCGGCGTCGGCGCCTGGCGTTCGCTTGCGCACGGTTTCTCCCGTTGCCAGCAGCTCCCTGCGGGCGCGTTCGGCGAAGCCGCCGGCTCCGAACCGGCTGAATGCCTCGTGGGCGCAGCGTAGTTGAGCGCGGCTCTCCTGACGGCGGTTCCGGCGGCGCAGCCACTCGCCGTACAGCAGGCGCGCACGGGCCAGTTGGACGACGATGCGGCAGTGTCCGAGACGCTCGATCGCCTCCCGGTAGAGCGCGTCGGCGGCCTGATCGTCGCTCAGCAACGCGCGCGAACAGGCCGCCGTGCCCAACGCCCACTCGGTGCCGGTCGCACGCGTACGCTCGGTGAGCTCGTCCAGTGCCGCCTCGCCGGACTGCGGCTGCCCGCTGCGGACGGCCGCCTCTATGAGTTCGGCGAGCGACCACCCGAAGAAGCCCAGGTCCTCGTACTGGCATGCGCGCGTCGCGGCTGCCAGCGCGGCGTCGTAGCGGCCCAGTCCGTTGTAGAGCACTGCGGTCGCGTACTCGGCCAGGCTGAGAACGCGTCCCTCACCTCTGGCACGCACCTCTTCGATGCTGGTCTCGATGAGGTCCAGTGCCGGGGACGCGTGTCCTCGCCAGGCGGCGAGAATCAGGGATGTGTACATCATCGGTACGCCGCCCACCGCCTCCGAGATCGCCGTGGCCTCGTCGATCAGAGCCTCAGCCGTGTCGAATTCGCCGGCATGGACGTGGGAGCACGCCTGGTAGGTCAGCGTCATCGGGAGGACGGTGAGCACCCCCGCCTCGCGGGCGAGGCCGGCTGCGCCCAGCGCCATCTCGTGCCACGCGTCGTCGTCCCACAGCTCCGGTGCGAGAGGCTCGGGTGCCACCCGGAACGCCAGCCACAACCAGCGTCTCTCCGCCTCCGTCGCACCGGCTCTCTGCTCCTGCCGGACGACGTGCATTGCATGCCTGAGGGCGGCGACTCCGGCGACGTAGCCATCAAGGATCCGGCCGACGATGCTGTCCAGAAGAACGTCCACCGTCCGCGGCGGTGTCCTGGCCGGGGGTCCGGCGCGGGCCGCCTCGGCCACCTCCCGCAGCCCGGGTCCTTCGCCCAGGCGGCCGGCGAAACTCGCCGCGCCGAGCGCCTCCAGGAAGGTGTCACGGGCAAGGGCGGCGTCGAGCGGTGCCAGCCGTTGTGCGGCATCGAGCAGGAGCCGGGGCGCTGCGCTGCCGCGCACCTGGGAGAACACCAGCCGGGCGCGCAGCCGCTCGAGTCGGGCGCGCTGAAGGCCGTCGAGCGGGCCGGCCTCCGCGATGGCCAGCAGGGACTGGGCCTGGTCGGCACCGCCCGCGTCGATGTGGGCCTGAGCGGCGGCCAGTGCACGGCTGACTCTGCGTGCGGCATCGGGGGTCAGTTCCGTCGCCTGCTGCAGGAACGAGGCCGCGGCAGCGATTCCTCCCCTGCCCTGGGCCCGACCGGCCGAGAGCTCCAGGTCAACGGCAACGCCCTCGTCAGGCCGGTCGGTGGCGTGAGCGAGATGCCACGCCTTGCGATCAGGATCAAGGTGGGGATCGGTGGCCTCTGCCAGCGCCCGGTGCGCCGCCCGACGCCCCGGCGCGGACGCCCCCCGGTAGACGGCCGAGCGCACCAGGGGGTGGTGGAATCGCACCCTGGTACCGAACTCGACCAGTCCCGCGGTCTCGGCCGACGCTGCGGCATCAACCGGTATTCCCTGCAGAACGGCTGCGCGCCACAACAGATCCGCGTCTCCGGTCGGCTCGGCCGCGGCAGTCAGCAGAAGACGCCGGCTGTCCACCGGAAGCGTTCGGAACTGCTGGTGAAAGGCACTTTCGATGCGGCTTGCCAGGGGACGCCTGCCGGGCAACCAGAAGCCACCCGCCAGCTCGGCGGGTGCCAGCGCGTGTGGCAGTTGCAGCAGGGCCATCGGGTTGCCGTGCGTCTCGGCGACGATCCGGTCCCGTACCAGCGGGTCGAGTGGGACGCGGACCGCCGAGGCCAGCAGAGCACGCGCATCGTGCTCGTTCAGGCCCTCGACGATCAGCTCCGGCAGACCGGCCAGCTCACGACCGTCGTCGGAATCCCGCAGGGCGAAGATCAAGGCTGTCGATTCGGCGACCAACCGCCTGGCCACGAATGCCAGCACCTGCAGGGACTCCTCATCCAGCCACTGCGCATCATCGACGAGGCAGGCGAGTGGCCCGTCCTCGGCGGCGCCGGACAGCAGACCGAGCACGGCCAGACCCACCAGGAACCGATTCGGTGCCTCACCCTTCTGTAGTCCGAGCGCGACGGACAGTGCATCGCGCTGCGGATCAGGCAGCCGGTGGAGCCTGCCCAGCACGGGTGCGCAAAGTTGGTGAAGGCTCGCGAAGGGAAGCTCCATCTCCCACTCGATGCCCGCCATGGCGAGGGTGCGGAACCCGACGGCCTGGCCGACCGCGTGGTCCAGCAACGCGGTCTTGCCGATCCCGGCTTCACCACGCAGGACCAGGACCGCACTATTGCCCGCCCGGGCTGTGGCCAGTGCCCGCTCCAGCGCCGCCAGCTCCTGGTCGCGCCCCCGTAGCGCGATCTGAGAATCCATGGACGGTACACCCATAGGTCGATCTTCCTGGAACGCGGCTTTGACTTACTTTGACGCGCTGTTTCGACCGTATTCCCTTTTGGACGCTTTCAGTAGTTGTACGCGGATCGGCCCGCCCCCGGGGTTCGGCCACGGGCACACCCCGGGGGTTTCCCTGGGGCGAAGCACGCAGACCCGGACCACTGTGGACGAGCCGGCGGCAGAGGGTCGCCGACATTGCAAGGAGTACCCCCCACATGTCTGACACTTCCGCATCGACGACTGTCCGCCCGTTCACGTTCGAATTCCCCGAGGCGGAGCTCCAGGACCTGCGTGCGCGCATCGAGGCGACGCGCTTCCCCGAGAAGGAGACCGTCGACGATCAGTCCCAGGGCACCCAGCTCGCCACCGTCAAGGAGCTGGCGCGCTACTGGGCGACCGAGTACGACTGGCGCAAGGTCGAGGCGCGACTGAACTCCTACCCGCAGTTCATCACCGAGATCGACGGCCTGGACATCCATTTCATCCATGTCCGCTCGAAGCACGAGAACGCGCTGCCGGTGATCGTCACGCACGGCTGGCCGGGTTCGGTCATCGAACAGCTGAAGATCATCGAGCCGCTCACGAACCCGACGGCCCACGGTGGTGACGTCTCGGACGCCTTCCACGTGGTGATCCCGTCGATGCCCGGCTACGGCTTCTCCGGCAAGCCGACCACGTCCGGCTGGGGCCCCGAGCGTATCGCCCGCGCCTGGGGCGAGCTGATGAAGCGCCTGGGCTACACCAGGTACGTCGCACAGGGCGGCGACTGGGGCGCCGTCGTCACCGACCTCATGGGCGTCCAGGAGCCCGAGGGCCTGGTCGGCATCCACACCAACATGCCCAAGGTGATTCCGCCCGCCGTCGAGCAGGCCATCATCGCCGGCAACCCGCTCCCGTCCGACGTCGTCCTCGCCGACGACGAGCAAAGGCGCGCCGTCGAGCAGCTGGACTTCGTCTACCGGCACGTCTACTACGCCTACATGATGGCCTCGCGCCCGCAGTCCCTCACGGCGCTCGCGGACTCCCCCGTCGGCCTGGCCGCCTTTCTGCTCGACCACGACAAGGCCAGCCTGGAGCTGATCACCCGGTCCTTCAACGGAGTGAGTGAGGGCCTGACGCGGGACGACGTCCTGGACAACATCACGCTCTTCTGGCTGACGAACACGGCGATCTCCGCGGCCCGCCTCTACGCGGAGAACACGACTCCGTTCTTCGGTTCGAAGGGCGTCGAACTCCCGGTTGCCGTGAGCGTCTTCCCCGACGAGCTCTACCAGGCCCCCAAGAGCTGGTCGGAGCAGGCGTACCCGAACCTCGTCCACTACAACAGGCTGCCCAAGGGCGGACACTTCGCCGCCTGGGAGCAGCCGGAGCTCTTCGTCGGGGAACTCCGCGCGGGCTTCCGGTCACTTCGATAGTCAACCGTGTCCCGGCCGCCTGCACGGGCGACGGCCGGAGGGGCGGCCCACACCTGGAGGGCACAACGAGGGCACAACAGCGTCACACGGGTTCAACGGCAACCAGCGCCGACAAACGCCGTTTTGCCTGGTCAGTGACTTAGCTCGACAGTCTCCCCAGATGATGCTGAAGAGGCGGCACCCCCGCACAGGGTGTGCCGCCCTCCCCCTGAGCTGGGAACTTGGCATTCCCTGTGCCCCAGAGGGCACTCTCAGGGCACATCGTTCAGGGCTGCCTCCATCATGTCGGCGGTCTCATCCGCCTCCGCCTCCCATAGATGGGTGTAGACGTTCAGCGTGATCGATGGCTTAGCGTGACCGAGGCGTATCTGCACTTTCTTCGGCGTCGCCCCATTCTTGATCAGGACCGAGGCATAGAAGTGCCGCAGATCGTGAAGCGTCGTGTCGTCGGGGACTCGGGCCTTGCTGCCGGACTTCTCCAGGTATGCGTTCGCCCGCGCGACGTTCCGGCCCCACACTTTCGCCCAGCTCCCACGCCGAATCGCTCCGCCGGTCTCGCTGGTGTACAGCAAGCGAGCCCGGCGCCACACGGGCTTCCTCAGGTTCGTCCGGTCCTCGATGTGCACGACCTGCGGCGGGAACTCTTTGCGGTGTCGTGTGATCTCGTCTACGACCGAAGCCCCTTGAGGAACAGACCGGTAGCTCTGGTTGGTCTTCGGCTCCCCGAGGTACGGCACTCCTTTGTCGGGGCCGATCAACTGCTGTTTGACCGTCACAGTCTGGGCAGGCTCTTCGTCCTCCAGCCCGAACAGCTCACCCTGCCGCAGCCCCGTCGACGCGGCTTGCCTCACCAGGGCGCGGTACCGAAGAGACGCGGTCACGATGAGCGCCCTCACTGCCTCCGGGGCGAGCGGGTGAACCTCTGGATAGAAGACCTCAGGGGGTTTCAGCCCCTCCCATGGGTACTTCGGGATGATCCCCTCTTGGTGGGCCATCTTCAGGATGCTGGTGCAGACATTCCAAGGTGTCGCGAAGGTCGACGGAGCAATGACCGCAGACCTTTCCTTGATCCACCTCTGTCCGTCTGCACGCTGAATCCGGCCGATCTCCCGATTGCCGAACATCGGGTAGATGTGGAGCCGTAGAGCCCGCTCAACGTTCGTCTGGGTCCGCTCGCGGTGTATGGCCGTCTCCTGCCAGCGTTCAGCAATGGCTCTGAACTTCTGCTTGCCCAACTCCCGGTTCACGAACGTGCTGTCATCAAGTTGAGCCGTCACCTTGGCAGCTCGGGATTCCGCAGCAGTCTTCTTCCCGAAGTTCTCCTTGCACTGCTTGCCAGCCAAGTCCCGGTAGCGCACCTGCCAGCGTTGCCCTGTGCCGTGCTCGGTGCTGGGATACACCGTTTGAGTCTTGCTGCTGTGCGCCTTGCACGGCTCGGCGTCGGCCGACGGGCGGGACAGGTGCCAGCGGTCATACACGTCAGCCATCAGTTCCCCTCCCCCGTAAAACAAGCCGAGTCAGCCATGAGGTGGCGTTCTTTCTGGTGGGCGTTGCTGTTTCGGTCATGCTGCGCGTCGGCCTCCGATCTCTTCGGCGTCGTACATGTCGAGCGCTTGGGCGTCGTACAGAACATGTCGACCGCGCCTGATGAAGCACTGCGGGCCGGTTCCGGCGTAGCGCCAGTAGCGGACGGTTGCGGGCGATGTGCGGTATCGCTCGGCGACTTCCGCGGTCGTCAGGTACTTCTTCATGACGTCCTTCCTGTGGCTAGCGACTGCTCGCGCAGTCACCGCCTCGGAGCTGACTTCCTGAGCGAGTGGCGCCGCACAAACCGCAAAATCCGCAGAAACAGCAAGGATGGCCGCTGACCTGCGGCGATGCGGTGGTGTCTGTGTCGGCGTGGGCGCCCCGCAAAAATCCGCGATATTCCGCAAAAATCAGCGGCGCCGCGCGGACAGCTCGGGCCGGTGGGACGAGGCCGGGATTTTTGCGGAATATTGCGGGATTGTGCGGCGGGACCTGTCGCGAGGTGACGCGGGGTCGCGCCGCAGGTCAGCGGGCATGCCGAGGGTTATTGCGGATTTTGCGGTTAATGCGGGAGGGAGTGGACGGTCTCGGAGCTAGTGCCCGACGTCACGCAAGGCGGGGTGCACCTGCATGCGGGGAGCCGGTGGGCGTCCGCGCTTGCCGGTTCGCTCGGGCTGGTAGGACCGCAGGTATCCGTGGTCTTCCAGCAGCGCGAGGGCGGGTTCCAGGTCGGCGACGGTCGGCACATCGCTGCGGGACAGGACGCTGAAGACGTCCCGTCGGCTAACGTCCTCCCATCCATTGTCCCTCAGTGCTTCGAGCACGCTGCGGGCGCGGGACACGACCGGGTCGGCGCCCATGGCGTCGAACACGGCGAGGGCGTGGGCGGTGTAGTACTCCCCCAGCTCGATGGCCGCGCGCATGGTGGCCTCGGCGACGGGGTGGGCGTAGCCGTTGCCGCCGTGTTCGGCGAGGTGCAGCAGTGCGGCCATGCGGGCGGTCGCTCCGACGAGTTTCCCGGCCCAATCGGTGATGTGGCCCAGTTTCCCGCCGCGCGTCTTGAGCCAGGGTTCCACCCGTTCCTGATAGGCGATCAGGGCTGCATCCGCCTCGGGCGAGAGCTGGATGACGGCCGGGTCGATCCACTCCGCGAGCGCCAAGGTGAGTTCGATGATCCGGGCGGTGTAGGTGGCGGCCGTCTGTTCGGGGACTGGGTCGGTGATGACCTTCCGCTCGCCGACCGTCGACACCGGCAGCGAGTACAGGAAACGGCCCAGTAGGCCGCGCCCTTTGGCGCCCTTGATCCTGCCGATGGCTTCCAGTACCTCCGGCTGTACGGCCAGTCCCATGGTCAGGGCGGGGGCGTCGATGTACTCGCGGCGGGTCTGCCGGTTCACCCTCATGCGTCCTCCGGCATGGCCCTTGAGGAAGACTTCCATGTTGGGGGCACCCGAGGAGTACCGGCCGGCGATGATGTCGAAGATTCCTCCCTCGTCGCTCATCACCGACAGCCGGCCTCCCTGTTCGGCAATGAGCGAGGTGACCGCCTCCGGGGTGGCGTCGTCGGCCAAGAGCACGGGTTCGGCCGGCACGGTAAGCGTGTCGACGGTCTGCGCGAGGCCGATAGCGGTGGCCACGATCTCATCGCGCTTGTCGGCGTCGGCGGACGCGGCTTTGGCGGCGGCCTTGTCCGCTGACTCCTTCGCCATCCGCGCCGTCAGCTCAGCTTCAACAATGACCGGCCGCATCGCCGTCTTGAGCTGCTTCTCAGCCTCGTACAGAGGGTTGGTCAGCAGGGTGAAGACGGCTGTCTTGCGGTTGCCGGGCGGGAGCGCGACCACCGTGTAGAGGTTGGTGGGCTCACGCCAGTTCCCGCGTACGTGGACCACCGACCGGCCGCCGGCCGCCGTGGCGAGCACCGCGAGGGCGATCGACCCCGCGAGGTCCACGGGGGTCTGCGTCTCTTCCGCGACGGCCGCCACGAACTCCCCCAACCACGCGGGGAAGACTTGGTCGGGGAACGGCGGACGACGGCGCTGCCCGGTGAGGGGAATGGGGTCCTCCCACACGTCCGGTACCGCGTCGTCCTCGCCTGGCGGTTCTTCTCGCAGGGTGGGCAGTCCGGCCCACAGGTCGGGGCTGTCCACAGGCTGTGGAGTCATGAGGCCGCCCTCCCTTCGGCGGTGGCGGTATGCGGGCAAATGCCCACGCGAACGCGGGCGGTCAGCCTGATGACGGCGGCACGGCCCCGGACGTGTTCGTGATGCCCGCAGGCACAGAGCCAGTCCGCGACCGGGAGGCCCTCGCACTGGATCTGAAGACCCGGGGTGCCCTCCCGGCTCAGGGAAGGACACCATCACCGCTGAGCTCACCCGGCTACGGCCTGAGTTCGCGCTCTTCGAGCGGCTCAAGGCCGGGCCCGGCCGTACGACCGGGTACCGGCTCACAACGCCGGACCACATTGAGGAGCTGTCCCGTGCCGGGGAACTCCTCTACAGGAACGCCCGATACGACGCTGAGTACGCCATCGACCGGCAGGGCGTCGCGGCCCTGGTCGAGGATGGCCGCGTACCTGTGCTCCACATGGGCCAGGTCGTCGGCGCCACGGCCGTGGCGGCCTTCCCTCTGCACTGGGTTCGGGTGCTCCTGTGGTGCCCTCTGGCCACCACGGAGTCGCGTTCCATCGGCCGCGGAGACAAGGACGTCGATGCCCGCGTGAAGGTCTGGCACGAGACCCGGGAAGACCTGTTGGCGCACGAAGCCGAGCCGTGGACTCTCGCCCTCCGGACCGACGCGCTTAGCCCAAGCGAGTCGGCCCGCGCCATCGTCGAAGCGCTCTCGCAGGGTGCGCCGGCCCAACCCCGGAACATTCGGGAGCTTGTCGGGTGTCGGTTCTTGGCATCCTGCATCCGGGCAGCATGGGCGCCGCCGTCGCCGCTCAGGCACGGCGGTCCGGCGCAGAGGTTCTCTGGTGCTCCGACGGACGCAGCCCGGAAACGATGCACCGAGCCGAGCAGTACGGGCTATCGGCCGTTGGTGGGCTCTCCGAGATGGCTGACCGAGCGGACGTCATCCTGAGCCTGTGCCCGCCCGCTGCCGCGGAGGACGTTGCGCGTTCCGTCGCCGCATGCTCGTACTCCGGAACGTACGTCGACGGGAACGCTGTCTCCCCGCGACGATGACGAGGATCAGCAACATCATGCGGCCGTCCGGGGCGACGGTCGTTGACGGCTCCGTGATCGGTTCGCCGCCGTCGGCTTCGAAGAGCCCGCGCCTGTACCTCTCGGGGCCGAGCGAGGTTCTGCCGAGGGTGGCCACGCTCTTCGCCGGGAGCGCCGTCCGGGCGCGGCCTCTAGACGGCGACGTCGGGCAGGCATCGGCCCTGAAGCTGTCATACAGCAGTTACCAGAAGGCGAGCCGCGTCCTCGCAGCCGTCGCATACGCGCTCGCCAGCGACTACGGGGTGGAGGCGGAGCTACTCGACATCGCTCAGGGGCGTACGACCAGCTACCTGGCGGAGACGGGCTACTTCCCCAAGGTCGCGGCTCGGTCTTGGCGTTGGGGTCCCGAGATGAGGGAGGCCGCGCTCGCGCTCGAAGAGGCCGGCTTGCCCTCTGAGCTGGCCGTCGCTGCCTCCGCAGTCATGGAGCACTGGGAGGGTCTCAAGGACGCCTCGCCCGCGCTCGCTCAGGTACTCGCGGAGCTACACGCTGCCCCACCCGGCGGGCCGGTCTAAGACGTCGTCTCATTTGGTGAGTCGGCGGTAGCAGATGAGGGTGCAGGCGATGCTGGTGAAGGCCAGGAAGTGCTCGGCTTTGCGTTCGTAGCGG